>CAZBDD010000031.1:0-9974 GCA_964490475.1 uncultured Desulfovibrionaceae bacterium | reverse complement strand
AAAATTCCACACGTTCTAATGCCATTTGCTTCTGCAAGCGTTGTTTGCTATATGAGACCTCTGCACAATTATAAATACATGAGTTGCTTCGCTCGCAGTGACTTTCGTTGTAATATCAAGTCATTGCGAGGAGCGCAGCGACATGGCAATCCATGCCTTTTGCATTATGCAGAGGTCTTTATATATGAGCAACTTTTCGAAAATAAACACAAATTATATATAAATAATGGTGTTAAAATTTCAAAACAATAATAAAGTTGGGATTAAGACAAGATGGATATAGCATCTTTTATACAAGGTTTTGGTATGGGGCTTAGTCTTATTATGGCTATTGGTGCTCAAAATGCATTTTTGCTTTCACAAAGTATACGACAAAATCACCATATTCCTGTATGTATTATTTGTATTTTATGGGACGCTCTTCTTATATCCCTTGGAGTTCTTGGCTTTGGGGGATTTGTTGTCGCTCATCCACAAATTCAAAGCTTTGTTACATGGGGAGGTATTCTTTTTCTTGTCTACTTTGGTTTTGAAGCTCTTCGCTCTGCACTTAAACAGCAACCTTTTGACGTAAAAGTAGAGAATGCCAAACGCCCTTTAAAATCAGTCATTCTAACAACCCTTGCTGTTTCTATACTTAATCCTCATGTTTATCTAGATACTGTCGTTTTACTTGGATCTATTAGTACCAACTATGAAGGGATGGGGCGATATTACTTTGGCACTGGGGCTATTTGTGGCTCTGTTGTTTGGTTTTCATGCCTTACGCTTTGTGGAAAAATTCTTGCCCCCTATTTTAGGAAGCCTTTTGCATGGAGAATTCTTGACGCAATAGTATGTCTTATTGTGTGGAGTCTCGCTGCCTTTCTTGCATGGCAAACGCTAAAGTAACCTTGCAATACACAAAAAGCACGTCTTTATGTAAAGAAGCACAAAAACTATATGAGTTGCCTTTTAGCAAGTTTAGTAAAATAGCCATTGGCTTGAATTAATTCTTCATATGTGCCTTGCTCGATGATTTTCCCTTCATTTAAAACAACTATACGATCGGCATCAATGACGGTTGAAAGACGATGTGCAACCAATACTTTTGTAATTTGTAGCCCAGCAATTGTTTCTCTTATAATATTTTGAGCATTGTTGTCTAAAGCGCTTGTTGCTTCGTCAAAGAAAATCACTTTAGGATTTTTAACCAAAGCCCTTGCAATTAAAATTCTTTGCTTTTGTCCACCGGAAAGGCCACCATCTGCCCCACTTATTAAAGTATGCATTTGCAAAGGCATTGCCTCAATGTCTTTATCACATCCGGCTTGCCTAGCGGCCTGCCACGCATCATCAACAGTAAGAGAAATGGAACCAGCAACAATATTCTTATAAATACTATCTGGAATAAGCTTACTATCTTGAAGTACAACACCGAGCTGTGCGCGGAGCTGGCGCAAATTCGCTTGGTTTAAATCAAGATCATCGTAAGAAATAGACCCCTGCAATGGTTTTTCAAAGCCTAGTAAGAGACGTAAAAGCGTAGATTTTCCAGATCCGGACTCGCCCACAATAGCTACAAATTCGCCAGCATTAATTTTCAAGCTCACATCACTAACAATGTTTCTTTGAAGCGTATTATATTTGAAAGTCACATGTTTGATATTTATATTACCTTCAATATTCTCAATTTGCCCTTGCCACTGGTTTTCCTCAGGCATGGCTTCCAGTAAGGGTCTTAATCTTTGATACATAGGTATGGCTTCTACAGCATTAACTAATGATAATAAAAGCGAACTAAAGGAAGCGCTCACAATGCCTAATGCTGAGGAAAAAGCCACAAAATCGGAAAGCGAAATCATTTTATGAGGCGAATAGCTAAAAAGAAAAGTTGTTAAAGCTATCACAATTATTATGGTGATAATAGGAATAGTAGCGCTTAAAAGAGTTACAATTTTACGGCAATTTGATAGTTTATAATACACTTGCTTTTGTATAGAAAATTTTTCGCTCCAATGCTCAAGAATTTGATTTTCTGTTCCCGTTGCTCGTATTTTACTTAATCCAGAAAAGTATTGAACAATATTCCCTTGCATTTCACCTGAAATTGTTGCCATTTTTTTGTTTAATTTATAGCTTATAACAACAAGAGAAGCAAAACAACAAGAGCTCATTAAAATAAAAAATAACATGACAGAACTAAATAATGGCGAATAATAAAACATTAATAACAAAGATGGAAATATAAATACTGAAGTGAGAACAGATTTTAAAAAAGTATTATTTAAAGTGTTTGATAGATGTATAATCCCAAGGCTTCTATCAGTTATGTCACCAATAGAATAGTCTTTAAAAAATGCAAGCGGTACACTTAAAAGCCTGTCCCAAAGACTAGCTTGCAATGCCCAACATAGGCGATTGCGAATGCGAAGCAAAAGCAAGGAGCTTAAATATTCAATAATAGCTTTTGTTAATGCAAATCCCACTGCTAAAATAAAAATTTGCATAAGCAATTCATAATCAGCAAGAGGAATAACTGTTGAAAAAATAGTTGCATTTATTATGGGTATAGACGAGCTTAATAATGCTATAATAAGAAACAATACGCATGCTCTTATAAAATCTGCTCGAGACATTTCCCACGCTAAAGAAAATAATACTTTCAATGTAATGGGTTCATTAGGAAAAGGCTTATAAAAAATCGTGCCTTGATTGGTCAAATTTTCAAGAAAAGAATCATCAACCTGACTTACCCTTGCAGTGAGACTATCATACCAATACCATATACTGTCATCGCCAAGATGAAACACGGCAACATTTTCGCCTGTTATTAATTTCCCTAAAAAGGGCAAACCACATTTATATTGCCAATCGGCTTCTAATGTAATCTTTCTTTTACGTATGGATGATTGCTTGCAAATCATATCTAAACTGATGTGCTCATCTATGTTTTGCGCAATGTCTGGTATGACAAATTCTATACTTTGAATTTTGCCAAGAGTAGTAATAGCACCAACTAATGTATTTTCATGTGCTTCAAAATTATGTTTTTTATTAACATTAAAAAAGCTAAAAATATTTGAAGTTGCTTTTTTATATGATTTTGTTGACTCATTTTGCAATAATTTATATTGCTTACTAAAGCTTGTTTTTTGATAAAAAATAAAATGATCAAAAAAATCATACAATTCTTGACTATTCTCCACAAAAAATCTTGATAAATTATCAAAGGAAATTTCTATATCGGGCACAGATGCTTTTAATAGATGTGCCATAAAAATAGTTAGCTGTTCTGAAATTAAAGACTTATCCGAGTCTGCCAATATTTCAAAATCCCTGTAGGGTAATTCTTTATATATAGTATTTAGATTGGCTACAGCACAGAGTTTTACTGTACTATTTTTACTGGGCGCAATGCCACGAAATGCCATGCAGCCATAGTTTGAAAGAGAACCACAATAGAATCTATTGGTGGCTTGGCTTTTACTATCAAAATCTATCAAAAATAAATTAAAGTCCCCTTCTTTTAGCAGATAGATGACATCAGGATTATCTAAGACAATGAGTTTTCCAGTATTTGTGTACTCCAAAAGATTATGGGGTAAAGTTTTCAGTGATTTTATCATTACATACTCTCAATTAGCTTGCTATAATAGCCATTAAGAGTAAGTAACTCTTGATGATTACCCTGCTCAACGATTTTTCCTTGCTCGATCACTATAATTCTATCAGCATCGCGTATTGTGCTTAGCCTGTGCGCAATGATAATCATTGTACAACCGCGTCGACGAATATTTTTATCTACACGCAATTCTGTAATAGGATCTAGTGCCCCCGTGGCTTCATCTAAAATCAAAACACTTGGATTAACAGAAAGCGCACGTGCAATTTCTAGCCTTTGTCTTTGCCCGCCACTAAAGTTTTTCCCATATTCTTCTACCTCTGAGAAAAAGCCCGAAGGACGTTGGCTAATTTCTTCATATATCTCTGAATCTATCGCAGCTTGTTGTACTGTTTGAATAGAAATAGCACGATTTCTCATGCTTAAATTTTCATAAACTGTGCCTTTAAACATAAAGATATCTTGATCTACCACCGCAAAAGAATTTGCAAATAATGTTGCACTCACCTCGCTTCGCAACTTTCCATCGAAGGTAATTTCACCGGACCAAGGAGTGTATAAACCTGTAAGTAATTTTGCAACTGTGGACTTACCCGAGCCAGAAGAACCAACCAAGGCAATGCGTTCTCCGGCAGATATTTTCAATGAAAAGTTTTCGAGTATAGGCGCTTTTATGGGGTTGTAACCAAAAGTAATATTGCGTAATTCTATATATCCTTGAAGTTTCCCCATTTTTTCATCATCAGAAATGCTTTTATCTTTCTGAAAAATTGGATCTTTTTTATAGGAAAAAATATCATCAATGCGTCCCATAGTCACATCTAACTTTTGCACCGATGAAAGCATGCCCACAAGAGTTACAATGGGAGTAAAAAAATAGCCTATGAGTATCTGAAACGATAATAATTCACCCATAGAAATAGAACCAAAAAGCACACGTAAAGCCCCAAACACCAAAATACCAATGGTATTTAATGAAATAAGCATTGTAGGTAGGCTTCGCATGAAGAGAGACGAAAGTTCAAGCCTTTGCGCAGACATAATTGCATTTGTTTGCACACCGCTTATGGTAGCAAAAAAATCGTCTTCAGCGCCTGATGCCCTTAATGTTTCCATAAGCATTATGCCTGACGTACTATCGCCCACCAGTCGCCCATAATCCAATTGTGTGGATTGACTTATAAGGCGTTGATTTTTAATTTCCCAAGTTAAAACGACTATGGTGCTTATGGCCGTAGAACAAGCGAGAAAGCCAAGGAAAGTATCATAGTACATAAGCAATGCACCATAAAATACAAATGTTATGAATGACAGTATATTTATTGCTAAATCTTGTGAAATAAAATTGGCAACATCATCTACAGCCGATAGTCTATTGGCCAATTCACCTGGCTGGCGGAAATTGAAAAAGCTTATGGGTAGGCGAATAATATGGTCAAAAAACTTAAAGGATGATTCCAGTGAAAGCTTAAGATTAAATCGAATTATAGCATTCTGTTGCATATTATTCAATGCCAAAATCATAAAAGCAACTACAAGAGCTATAAAAAGAAGCGGCGTTCCCCAAGCATAGCTTTCTCCAGCAATAAGCTTATCCACCAAAATTGCAGAAAAGCTAGGAACCATAATATTTGCAGGAATAAGTAATATACCGGCTAAAACAGAATAAAATACTACATCTTTATAATGTAAAAAACGAGTTATCAAAAGTTCTATAAATGAACGTGGCTTACCTGAAGGAAGAAAATTTTCATCGGGATATATTTCCAAAAGCACACCACTAAAGGATTGATCCATCTCTTCAGTTGTAACAACTCTTTCCCCAAACCCAGGATCACTCAGATAATGCTTGTCGCCTTTTTTGCCAGTATACAGTAAAAAGTGATTAAAATTCCAAAAAAGGATAATAGGAAGTTTGTAAGAAGATAAATTGTCAATATCATGTTCTTTATAGCCAGTAGCAACCATATTATGAGATCTGGCTACCTTTAATAAAGAAGAAGCGGTGCTGCCATCACGAGAGCATCCACATTCATCACGCATAATTTCTAAAGGAATGAATTTCTTATAAAAAGCAAAAATCATTGCTAAGGAGGCAGCTCCGCATTCAATGATTTCCATTTGCAAAACCAAAGGAACCTTAACCCTTTGCGATATAAAAATATTTTTGATTTTTTTAAATATATTTTTAAGCATGGATTTAAGCTAGTTTAATATTTTTTTGACCTTTTGTTCCACTATGTCCTCATTAACACCTGTACCGAAAAACATTTTACGAAACTTAGAAAAAACAATTTCAATGGGGCGCAGTGTTTCAACTGCAATACTTGTGCTGCAATAGGTACCTTCAGGAATTTTAATATTTGGTCCGCTGCCGCTGGTCCATTCAAAGCCACTAAAATTGTCAGAATTATTGGTGAGCATAATCTTCACTTCAACAGGCATATTATTGCTCATTTTAAAAATAGCATCGGAAAAGTTTTTGTTGCGGTACTTTAAATTTAAAGCTTCAGCTGATTGTACATAATTATTCACAGAATGTACAACGCCAAGTATAGAACCTTCTCTTTCTGCCTTTACCATGGAAGGAGTAATCAAGACAGGCATTCCTACTTTAATTTTACCACTATTAAGTAATGAATAGTAGGCATAAAGCACCCAATTGTCTGCATGACTTTCAGAGGTATCATTAATATTAACGATTGCTTGGTTAGTATCAACAATCATTCCATGCTCCACAAGTACCGACGTTACACGCCCCGTACCTGTGCTTATAATTTGAGAATTGGATCTATAAAGATTGTTTTTTTCAATCAGCTCCTCACTAAGTTCAATCAATTCCAAGTATAACTGAAGCTCTTCGTGATTTATTTCTTTTTTGTCCTTTAGATATGCATTTTCAGCTTGTTTTAATTCCGTCATTTTATCAACTAAGTTCATTGTAATTCTATCTCTTTCGGCGCGAAAATCTGCATATTCCTTTTCAGAAGTTGCTCCTCTAGCTCGAATACCTCGCAATTTCTCTAAAAACTCGTCATACCATATTATTTGCTTTTTTAGTAATTCAATGGTCGTATTTAGACTTTCTTGTATTTGCATTTTTTGATTAAAGTTACTTTGATTAAGGGAAGCGTTGAAGGCAATGACTTGGTCACTCATTTTCTTTTTACGATCAATTTTATCAATTAAACTTCTAATTTCGGAGCGATCTTTAGGAAGTACTATTGTTGCAATTAAATCACCATACTGCACATGATCGCCCACAGAAACATTCACCGAATCAACAACGCCATTTGCAGGAGAATAAGCACTGTAAATACCCTGTTTGGTAATAATAATACCACTTGCAGCTATACGTTCGTGTATTTTACCAAAAAAACTCCAATAAATAATTAAAACAATCAATAAACCAAGACTAAGAAGAGCTAACCAGCTTTTTTTTGATACAATAACAAATGAACGATCTAGCTCCATGGGAGAAAGCGTTTTTTGTAAAGCATTTTTTCTAAAAATATCTTTCTTCATAGGTGTATTACTCTACGCATCAAGTATGCATCCACATTCGCTTTGCAAGATTGTAGCGAAACTTTAAGCAAAGGCTGATTAATTCTTTTCTAAAATAGAGGACTTTTTACTCAACAATTCCAATTTCAACTGTTTGTAAAAATTTGTATAGATCACTTGCATTAACTACACTAATTGAATAATTTTTTGCGTAACCATTTTCAGCAAATGCTATTTCACCTAGCGGTGTTGACAGAGTTTGTGTATTCATGTAGTCTAGTACCGTATTTATATTATTAGACTTTGCCTGCTCAATAGCATTAGATAAAATAAACACCATACGATAAATCAAAGGTATAATGTAAAAATTTGTTTTTATATTTCCTTCATGATAAAGTTCTTTTATGATTGCAACTAGTTTATCATCTAGTTTATAATTTAAAATCACATAACTTCTGTTAATATTAGGTAGATGACTTAACTCTTCCCATTTTATAGAGTCTTGATTAAGAATAAAATCATTATATTTAAGTTTTCGTAAAAATTTTGTATTATTCGTATAAAAATCTAAAAACATATCTCTATTGCCAATAGAAATAATATTTAACCCCGGTGCAAATTTTAAAGAACCATTTATATACCTTTGCACATGACCGCTTGTGTTTTTCTTTTCATAACTCAAAGAACCCAGCATATTCAAATTATTCGTATGAAAATTGCGCAAAATAGCATTGGAGTATTTTCTGCTATATAAATCATCTTCATGCATTAAAATAAATGGTTTTTCGGTAGTATATTTTTGAGCACTCCACTGGGCTACAGCTTTTGCCTCCGCAAAAACTGAGGCCGTGCTTGAAAAGAAGCTCTTAGCACGATGATTGACTAAGTCTATATCCCCTTGTGTCATGGTGATATGCAATAAATTGGCAGCAGCAATTTTATTTTTTATAACGGAAACAATTGCGGACTGAAATGGACCTATTATACCAAAAATATCTTCCTGCGCTATTATTTCATTTACTAAACTTTCGCTTTTTTTTGCAGAATTTTCGGTGTCATACCATACTATCTCAATTTTTTTTCCTTGTTCTTTTTTTTGAGAATTAATTTTATTAACAGTAAAATTTATTGTGTCCTTTAACTTTATATTACGGTCATCCCAATCTTTCCAAGCTCCAAGGGCGGCAAACTTTATTACTTCCCTTGACTTTTGATAGTATTTCAAACGCTTGCTACCATATTCTTTTAAACTTAACTCTTTTGTTGATATAACAGATGAGAAAGTAGCTAAATTTTTTAAATCATCAACATTGAGCAAAAAAAACAAAGGAATTATTGCAATTACTAATATTATTAAAACTGTTTTTTTTGGCATCGTACTCTCCATAAGCTTAGAGCATGCCTATCAACTATTTTCTGTAATTTTTTTTGAAATGTCTTAAAAGAGAATAAATAGTTAATATAGTGCGAATCTAAAAAATTTCTCTTACTGCCATTGGCAATGCCTCCAGAACTTATGCAAATATATATAAAAACCTCCTAGAAGCCTACCAATCTGTTAGCCTGCATCATTAGCAGACTGCTGAAAAACAATAATCTGTGTCGAAAATACAAAAAACAAAACTATTTGCAAAGGTTTAATAGCATAAGCATAGTAACTTTCTTCACTTCTTCACATCTCATTATTTTTAAACAGCCTGCCTAAAGTTATATTTTGGGCACCTATTAATAACAGTTAAGCGAGAGTAGGGGCTGGTTTATACACTTCTTTATCAGTCCCCCCACCCGAAGAGCTACCCTGCATGAAAGCACCAGTAATAGAATCTAAAGAATCTTCGTCAAGTTTTTTAGCTGAATTATCAATTTCTAAAACCTGCTCTTGCTTTGCATTTTGGGCCGCTTCAAATTCTCTGTTTGTTGTTTTTTTCATGATTTAATCTCCTGTTAAATTTATAATGAATTATTACCCTAAAGCACATTAGTCGCACATCCATTCTTGTAGTAAGTTTTGAAAAAATTAGCTCTCAATGTTTTTTCAAGCTATAGCCTCGAAAATTATTACAAGCTAAAAACCAGAGGTAATTTAAAAAACAACTACATAAATACAAATAGTTACGCTTAAGTTTTACAAATTACGAATTTCCCCAACTTTTTCACCTAGTGAGCTCCCTTGCCTAATGCCACCGGTAATGGAGTCTAACGAGTCTTCGTCAAGCACTTTAGCAAATTTATCCATTTTTGAAGCTTGTTCTTGTTTTGCTTTCTGAGTAGCCTCAAGTTTTTTGTTTGTATTATTTTCCATGTCCCAGTCTCCTGCAAATATTGTAGTAGAGAACTACACCGAAGATTATTAAAGTTAAATATAACTCACTGTTATATTATTGTCTACTCTTCGTTAAAATCACTATGCCTTGCATTATGCAAGCTGTCAAGAATATGCATATACACCAATTCACTGTAAAAACTAAACAAACTCAAGACACTGGTATTTATAAGCATTTCCATAAAACTACTCTGCATAATTTTTATCATATTGCATTTTACCACAAAATATATCAAAAGATTATACATAAGAGAGGGGGCTATGAAACACCTAACTAATGCAACAGTACAACAGATAATTTGTGACTATCTTACTTACTCTACCACCAACAATATTGCAGAAGAGGTGGCTCTGTCCCCAGAACTGGAACAAATGCCCATTTTTAAAGAGCCTCTTATGGCTTTTGGAGCCACAACAGACGAACTTTTTCGTAATTCACTATAACGTAACATAAGGTATATATAATCTGTATAACATATTATAAGATTATATTTTTTCACCCCATATCTAGATTTAAAGAGAGAAATACATGCCCATTTCCCC
>CAZBDD010000030.1:0-10107 GCA_964490475.1 uncultured Desulfovibrionaceae bacterium | reverse complement strand
GACCGGCAAGAAGAGCAAAAATATTTACAGTTACCACGTATGCCGTGGCAATGAAACCTAAATCCACAGCGTTTGCGCCAATATTTACGCCTATGTTTGGCAAGGCAACATTCACAGCAGAAATCATGAATGGCATAAAGAACATTGAAATACAGCACACAAGTAAGGCATTACGGGGCTTTGTTTTAAGATGGGGAGAGGTATTTTCTTGGGTCATATTTTATATGCCTTAAGCTAAGGTTTAATAGAAGAACGATTTTTGCCAATAATTACATACAATAGACATTGTAGCAGAGTGTTCAAAAAGAATAACCTCCTGCGGCAAAACTAAAAAGCAGAGCACTTGTGTATGTTTATATACGCGGCGTGTCCTGCTTTTTAGTTTTTATTATATTTCAAACATCTTAAAACAATCTTTTCAACGAAGTCATAATAGATATCTATTCAGCAGTATATTGTTTAAATAAATTTAACAACTTTATATAGTTTGGAATATTATGTATATCTGCACTGTGTACTAAAGAGAGCACAGTAACTCCATGAGAATTTTTTGCCATGGGACTTGCACCTTTTTTCAAAAGAAGTTCTACTATAGCAAAAGATTCTGTGTCATTACGGCTATCAAGATGAGAGTCCCCCACAAGCATTTCAGAAATAGCTTTTAAAGGAAGCTCATTACGCTCATTTTCTGATGTAATAGTAGCGCCCTTATCTAAAAGTATTTGCACAGTTTTGCTACTTTTCCCATTAAGAATAGCATATATCAACGCCGTATCGCCATCCTCATCTCGTGCATCTATGTCTGCACCCTTGGCAAGTAACATTTGCAATATAGCGTCTTGATTATATGCTGCTGCATGCATAAGCACTGTTTTTCCATATTTAGCGGTACTATCAAGTTTTGCTCCAGCATCTAACAAAATTTGCGTATTTTCTTGATGATTATTCTGAACAGCCCACCAAAGAGCGGTCATCTTATCATTGGCAACGGTATCTCTGTTAGCCCCTTTTTCCAGCAATATTTTTATAACATCTGTATGATTATTTTTTGCAGCAACAATAAGAGCTGTTTCCTTATTCTTTCCTTGTATTTCAATAGATGCGCCGTATTTAAGCAGACTCTTTACAAGAGCTACATCTCCTTGAGCTGCTGCCTCTATAAGCAAAAAATCACCTTTCTTTTGCTGCGCATCGGGACGCGCCCCTTTTTCAAGTAAAAGACTTGCGGTGGCGGCACTGCCTGCATGTACTGCATAGAAAAGGGGGGTATTGCCTGCTTTATCTTTGCTGTCTACCTTGTGCCCTTTAGCCAAAAGCTGTTGCAAAATTTCGACATAATTATTTTGAGCAGCAAGACTGAATACTTTTCTTTTGCCTTTTGTAACTTTTTCCACATCTTGCAAAAGCCGCTCCACTCTTTCTTGGCGCGTAAGAGAAGATTCTTGACTTTTTTCTACTAAGTCAAGCATCTGGTTTGCAATTTTCCATTCCCCAGCACGAATAGCCCACATGAGCGCGTTGGATCCGTATTTACTTTTTGTTAGAAAATCAGCATTTTTGCTAAGCAAGTTTTCTGCAATAGCACTGTGATTACCGGCAAGAGCCCAAATAAGAGCTGTCTCCTTTCCTTTATTTTTTGCCTCAATATTGGCATTGCTGTCTAAAAGAAGCTGCACTATGCCTGCTTGCCCTTTTCTTGCCGCAAGTATAAGTGGGGTAAAATCATCTTTAGCACGCACTTCTGTATTTGCCTTATGCTGAAGAAGAACCCTCACGACATCTTCTTTATTTCTTTCAATGGCAACAATCAAAGCGTCTCTATTTTGCGGATCTTTAGCATTTATATCGGCTTTATACTCTAATAAATATTGGGCAACTTTAGCCTCTCCTTCGAATGCAGCATCTAAAAGAGCCGTTTGTCTGTATTGCCCTATATGATCTACATGAGCATTGTTTTTTAGCAATACAGGTATTACCTCTCTATTTTGATATTTCACAGCCCGTGTTAGGTAGGATTCTGTATTTTTAGCCGCTCTATTTACCTTAGCACCATTATCTATAAGAAATTGTATAGCTTCTATTTTTTTACCCTGTACAGCATCACCAAGCACAGTGTTGCCATTTTCGTCTTCGGCATTAATATCAAAGCCTTTTTCAAGCAAAAATTTCAAAGTTTTTACGCTTCCATTGTATGCGGCATGCAAAAACAGACTGTCGCCATTTCTTGTTGCAATATGTAAATCTGCACCCTGCTGAAGTAATAACTTTATAACATCTATATGATCATTGGTAGCGGCGTAAAAAATTGGCGTTTTGAATTCTCCATCAGGCAGGTTGACACTCACCCCTTGATCAAGCAAAAAAGAAACCATATCTTTATGCCCTTGTTCAGCAGCAATGTGTAATGCTGTAGCACCATAAAGCCCTGCTCTTTCTATATGTACACCGAGTTTAAGCAATTCTTTAAAGCGTTTTATATCACCTGTATATGCTGCTACAAAAATTTCAGGTGGAGAAACAGCGTCAATCGCTACCTCTTCTTTGCTAGGTTTAAACTCTTGAATAAACTCTTGACTCACATAGCCTTCAGCACCTTCGTGATAAAAGAATTCCACCTTTACGGTAAGTTCCACTTTTTTATTTTCATACTCGCCTAGGCCTGCGCAAGAATCATCCAAACATCTATACACAGCCGTATCTTTTTTTTGATCTAATGCTGTTTTAAACTTATAATATCCACCGCTGGGAGCGTCCGGATCCATACCTAAAAAGGTGGCTATGAGCTTTTTTTCCTTTTGTTTTTTCGGATTAACCATTGAAGCTAAATAAAAATTTGCATTTTCATGGAAAAAATAGCTTACAAGCAATTCCTTATTTTTTTCTAAGGGATTAGCTCTCGAGCCTGAAAGACGCTTCATATACACTATCTTTTGAGGAGCTTCTTTCATTTTAAAAGCAGCGCAGCCATAATCTTCTTCGTCAGAGACTCCCTCACAAAGTTTTTTTTCTACCTCACCAAGATAGAAAAAAACACCTTCTTCTGCATAAACACGTGACGAAATAAGAAAAACCACACCAAAAATTGTGAGTAAGAGAAAAGAAAATTTAAAATCACGACAAATTCTTCCCATAACATCTCCTTTTTTACAATGCAAATACTGTAGAATAATATACTTATAATGCTTCATATTGTAAGGGAATTTACGATAATGCTTGCTTTTCTTCCGACTAACATGCTTTTTTTCAAAACAAAAGGAAAATTTTACAGCTCGTTGACAGCAAGATACGTAGCCAAGCCCTACGTGATATCGCACTATCTCTGCAGTAAGGGTTTTGCATCTATTACTACAATAATTAAAACATCTTGAAGGAATGGGGAGAGAGCGAGGGGGAGGGAAATTTTTGGGCTTTGGCACTTGTTCCTTTAGGGGAAAGCTTCCCTTACCCCCTCAAAAAAATAATTATCCTATTTCAATATTTTTCTATTTTCATCAGCAAGATGCACAAGAAGTAATTTTTCATGAGCATATTTAAATACCCCATATTTTGCCTTTTCAAATGTTTTGGCTTGGCCTTCTTCAAAAAAATAACTCTTCGAAAGAGAAAGAATAACTTTATTTTCATGAAATTTGAAAGGCAATAGTATTTCACTCTTTCCATGCTCAGCACCATCTATTTTTAAAGAAACAAAGTTTCCAATCTTTTTTTCATCTATTTGAATGTAAGCTTGAACTTGAGAAGGGACATGTCTACCTTGCTTTTCCCATTCCAAACATGCTTTAGTAATATCATGAATGATTTCATAATTTAAGGCCATATAGTCCCCTTGCAAAAGCGAACGAGGGTCTCTAGGGGCAAGTTCAAAATATACCGTCACCCCTTCTTCTTTATGCTGTTCATTTTTTACTATGCTATAATTAAAAAGGAACAAAATAAGGAGCATATTAGCAAAGATAATTTTATTTTTCATAAATCAAAACCTTTTTATTATATGCGCAAAAAATTAATAAAACACATCCACTTAGAAATAGTGCGTATGATTTATATAATAATGTTATTGAAAGATTATAATAATAAAATGAAATTAAAGGAATGGAAAATATTATGGTGACACGTAATAGCAACATATTCTTTAAATACATACTCAGTAATAACAAACCCACACAGAACAATATTGTGTGCGCCTGAATGTAGATAAAAAACACAATACTTATAAGTATAAATATGAAATTCAAAGTTTTCCTTGCAGAAAAATGAGAGAAAATATTATTTATATTTTTCACATTAAGATAGACTAACACAAGCCCCCATAGAGCAAGTGCCAAAGTAAAATATTGTTGATAATAAGTTCTAAGATGCTCTGTAGAAAGAGCAGTGAGCATGAAAATTTCTTGTACTGCTATAATAGAAAATGAAACATAAATACTATCTTTAATAATTTTACTTGTATGGCCATAAAAATTCTTATACGTTATTATAATAAGAGCACTGACAGTAATCGCCACAATGAAAATCGGATTTACATAGCCAAAGTGAAGTAAGAACACTGCATAATTTACCATAAAAATACGTGACAGAGCGTTTTTTATAAAAGGAAATAACAGTATTGCCAAAGCAGAAAAAACAAAAGCGAGTTGAATATTTGTCAAATCATGCACATCAGCAAGACTGATAGTTAAGGTTATATACCCCACTAATAACAATGTAATACCTTGATATGGCACAAAATATGATTTTCTTTGCTGCTGATCCATGCTTTTCCTATATAAAAACAAAGAAAAAAGTAGAGACAGTGCTCCCACTATAGAAAGGAAATAAGAGTTTTTTGCGTATTCAGAATATATCAAGTAAAAAGAAATACTTAGAATACTTGCAGTTGTAATAGCTGCGACACCCCAAATAAGAGCTTTAAGCCCAACCTGCAACAGAGATTTTGTTTTATCCCTCTTTTTTAAATTGTCTACAGAACTTTCCAAAGCGCAAGACTGTGTATCATCTATGCATATATCTTTTTCTTTAGTATGAATTTTTCTATATATACTTTCTATATATTTACCGGCCAGTGTAAAAAGAACTATAGAGAACAAAGAAATAGCTATATAAGTAGCAATATCAAGTTTTGTATTTACAATAATATAAAAGAGCAGCAAAAAACAACATGTCATTATATTGAGAGCTGTAATAAAAACATCTTTTAATTTATAGCGATATATATAAAATAAAAATAATAAACAAAGAATGGCGCTAAGGCTAAAACTTGTGAAAAACTCTTCACTGATACTTAAAAGAATTTGTGCAGCAACGGCTCCTAATGTACAAACATATGGAAGAACGCGTGTCATATAGTTTTGTAACCATGAGAATTTCTGCTTTAAAATTTCTCGGAAAAACAAAATACTTCCGTTATATGCACTCAGTATTATAATAAAAATTTGGTCATTATATTCTGATTTTAAAAAAACTGTATTCCATGCTGAAAAGTAAGTAATATTTATTAAAATGAGTAAAAAAATCCAAAGAAAAGCAAAATTGGAAACCAAAACAAAAGGAATAATGGCTATAGCCCATGTCAAAAAAAGCGTGTAACTATCTGCTCCCGTTTGATATATCTGGCCAAAGACAGCAAAGAAAACACCCACAAGCACGGAGGCAAAGGTAAGAGCAATTTTGCCAAAGAGGGTTTGCAAACCACACCGTATAGCCCCCACACTACCAAGACAAAATAAAACTTGAATACTGGCAAGTTTAACAATACTGGGTATGCTTTGCCAGTTGAAAGCGAAAAAGAATATAATGCCAGCCATTAAAAATGAGCATGCCAATAAAAAAATATATGTTAAGCTAAGCTTTTGGAAATTTTGGATGCTATCTAAACTATTATCTTTTGAACAGCCATTGCTATCATAAGCATAAAAAAGAAAGGGGAAAATTTTTTGTAGGGAATGTAGTATCATAATATAATATGGTGTTAAATAGTGTCGTAAATGCACCTTTTCGGCTTATTCTACATCTGCTTTAATAACCTATTGCAAAGTTAATTTCACACAGGCTGCTCCATAAGCGCCAGATACAAAGAAACAAAAAAGTCTAACCTCGAAGTCATGCCTAAGAGGGCGTAACATAGCTGTTAAGTGGTGAGTGAACCTTATAGATACAAAAAGTAATACGTGTTAGACATGCATAAGCAATTTAACTTTTTTGGACACCTAATACAAGGGAAAACTGGTCACATCCCTGTTTTGAGATCTTTCTTTGTGGGAAATTGGAAATAACAACAGATTTAAGACTCCTGTACAATTCATTGTGCGGAGGCTTTTGGAGCCCCCCTGTTAAGCGACTGATTTTTATATTTTTATTATACGTATACCATGTATTTCAACATTTTTTTGGATTATGCAGAGATCTTATTTAGTTACGTTTTCTGTTCCTTATTTCCATTGTTTATTTATTTCTTTAATGAACCTTTCTTTATCCTTTATAAGCGTAGCATCTTTGGCAAGAAGTGTTCTTAAGTTGTGTTTAGGTGAAGGGCTAAGAAGCAAATTGATGCCTTCCTCAAGAAAATGAGTAAAGGGATTTAAGCCTTTTGTCCATACTTCTGTATTGTTGAGCAAATAATAGTATGTATTAAACCACCTAGTTGGATTTAGGCCCAAAAAATTGCCGTCGCTTATATAATGAAGGTGTGCAAAAGTAATGTTTTTAAGTGCAGGATGCTGACTTTTATACCATTCCTTATCAAAAGTTTGATTTTTTGTAAAAAACTTAAATATTTCTTCAATTTTCTTTTCTGCCAAAATTTTATAAGCTTGGAATTCATTTGCGTCTAATTGATAGTTTTTTACCATAAATCCAACGGCTTCTTTTAAAGCTTGTGGATACGGTGTTTTTTGTTCTCCATAGCGAAGAACAACAATGGCTTCTTTAATTTTTCCTTGCATTTTAAGAACATAACTATAAATAAGCCATGACCAAGCCTCCGTTGGATGCTCTTCAACCAGAATTCTACATGAATACTCTGCGTCCTCCCACTCCCCCATTGAAATTAGGAGAAATGTGTTATAGCACCAAAAGTGATCAACTTTTCTCTGAAATTTTATTTTTAGAAAATATGAGAGTGCTTTTTCAGGTGCGTGTATTAAAATTGCAGCTTTTGCAATAAAAGCTAAAGCCTGTTGATTTTCAGGAAATGCTTGCATAAAATTGTCAATTTCTTTGAGAACATCTTCTCTTCTTCCTAAATCAATAAGTGCATTTATGGTATACATATGAAGATTATAAGGCGTCATTTTACTCTTTTTTGCTTTGGACAATGCAATAAAATCCTCTGGGTGAATTTCTGCCATGAGTGAATAATATTTATTAATAATAGATATTTCTTCAGTATTTTGCATTGCTTTTTCAGCAAGTAACAATGCCTCATCTAACTTTCCAAGATCATAAAGAGATGTTATATAAGCATTTTTAATTTCAATTGATTGTGGATGTTTTTTATGTGCCCATTCAAATAGTTCAAATGCTTCTTGGCCATTTAATGATTTTGCAAGAAGAAAACAGTTCTCAACAGTTAATTTTCCTTCTTGATACATATTTCTTAAGTTTTCAAAAAATTCTTCAGAATAGAATGGTTCAGGTTTATCTAAGACTTTACCATCTCTCACAATAATATCTTGTGTTTTATTATAAATTGAAAGGTTTTGAGGTAAGTCATTTAGTAAAGCATCACCACCTCCAAGAGATTCAAGAATATAACGAAAAATATTTACAGGAGAGAGGGGAATATTTTTTGTTTTGTACGGCTGTGTCCATCGAATAGCACAACGTACACCAAACATATCAAGAGCAAAATCCTTATTTGTAACATTGCAAGCTTTGAAGCTTGATTGCAAATCATTCCTTTTACCTGCAATATTTGTATGCTGTAGTCCGCCATGATCGCCAAGGGCTAAAATAAGCGCATCAGGGTCTTTATTTGTAATGGAGTTTACAATTTCTCGTATTTGGAATTGAGCGCGCTTAACCAGCATAGGATAAGTATTTTTTGTAAAATTTTCAGAATCTTTCATCCACTCTGCTTGCACATTCACGTGATTAGCCCCAAAGCGAAGTGCGTAAAAGGTGGGAGATTTTCTTTCAAGATCCAGTCGTTCTTTAAAAACATTATATATTTCTAAAAAATTAACTTCTGTTTTAAAGGGGTCAATATCCCTCACAAATTTACGCAAATATTTTGTTTGCCCTAAAAGCGGAGCAAAATGAAGATAAACTGTTCTGTCAAAACGAGAGAGAGCAAAGTTTGCATAGTCTTTTTCTTGCATATATGGACCAAATACATAGAATTGACTATCAAAAAACTCAAAATTATAGCCATTTTCACGTAAAATATCAAGAATCAGAGGAGAAGTAGGTGTAGAGTCCGTATGCAGTTTTGAATGAAAAATATTTGCTATAGAAGTAAAAGTGTTATGTGAATTACTATAAACATTCTCATAGTCTGTAAAACCATGATGTTTCAAAAAATCATCAGTGCATGTGTCATCAATGCCATAAATTTCTTGTAAAGCAGCTTTTGAATGATACGATTCTAATAAAAGTAAGTAAATATTAGGAGTATGCTGTAATTTTATTTTTCTCTTTTCATAAGATTTTGAGTAGAGTTGCTGTACTCTTTCATCAAAAAGAATCTCTTTTTTTACACTTGAATGTTTCTTTAAATCAAAAAGAGATGATAGAAGCATAAGTGTAAAGAGTACATTAAGGACGATGCAAGAATAAAAAGTTGCTAAGAGAAGAAAAATAATGAGAATAGATGATTTTATAATTTTTTTATTTCTTTTGTTTTTGAAATTTTCAGTGAAAAATCTTTCTGATAAAATAAAATAGAGACAAAGTAAAACTAAAGTTCCTACTGTATTTGATAAAGTAATGCCCTTTGCTGTCAAGTTTTGTATAAAGGATATACCCTCTAAATAATTAAAAAATACAACACTTATGATTGATACTGCAAGCCCAGTAAAAAAAGCTATGCTTAATGCAATAATAATTTGTTTTTTTGAATAAAATTTTTGGTTTAAGGCAACAAATTGAAGTGTTGGCAAAAAGAGAGCAAAAAACATTGATAATTCAACTGATGCCATGAATGCAGTAAGCGCTGTCAGTATGAGCATGATGCAAGTCCTTGTTAAACGGTAAACATTGTAACCGTAGAAAAACATATCAGGCCTTATTTGTCTTTGGTGAAGAACCGTGAAGACCCATAATAAAACATTTCTATGCAACAAAAAAAGCCCTAAGTATCATTATGACTACTTAGGGCTTTTTCTACCTACTGAAATATAGGTTAGTGGTGCCGCGGGACAGAATTGAACTGCCGACACGAGGATTTTCAGTCCTCTGCTCTACCAACTGAGCTACCGCGGCGACAAGAAGAGTTCTACGCAAACCTTCATGTTTTGGCAAGCTTTTTTTTCATTTTTTTTAAATTATTTTTTTATTAAAATAAAACCAATTAATACACAACGCTATAAGACATCACTTCTGGTCTATGGAAGAAAAGCTCTACCCTTCTATTTAACATTTTGCTTTGCTCATCCACGCCTGCTTGATAAGGACGTGTATCTGCATAGGCTACAGAGCGCAAACGAGATGGTTTTATGCCTTGCTCCACCAAGTATCGAACCACAGCAGCTGAACGCGCAGCAGAAAGCTCCCAAACCGAAGGATAGCCCGTAGTTAACTCACCAGTGTCGGCATGTCCACGTACCACAAGGTATAAATTATATTCGCTTAAAAGGAATACCACATCGTCAAGTACTTCTATTGCCTTATCTGTGAGCTCTGAGCCACCTTCCTTGAACATAAGGCCAGAATGTATGCGCAGCTGTACGCCCACATCGTCCGTGCTGATACCAGTAGCGCTTTGAGGAACCGCATCGGCCATGAGCATTTCTTGAAGCTTTTGAGCTATGGCATAATGCGTGCTTTCAGCTTCTGATTTTTTTTGGCTTAAATCAATTTTATCGGTGTTTTGAATAAAAGGATTATTAGATATGGGCGATGTGCTTGAAGTATCCATAGTGCTTTCACCAGCAAAATATGCCGCCAGCC
>CAZBDD010000029.1:0-10507 GCA_964490475.1 uncultured Desulfovibrionaceae bacterium | reverse complement strand
AGTCTATTGGTTAACCTTTGGTACCTATTGGGGCAACGGCTATTATGACTATGTACCGCGCTCTACCTTTGAAATTTTTTATGCTTTTTTTGTCATTGCAGCTTTCCGCCTACGCCATACTCCAAAGTTGTGGCCACTTTTTATGGTATGTATAGGATTTTCAGCCTATATACACTCCATTAGCGCTTTGCCTGTAGCTTTGGGCTTCTGGCTTGGTTTTGTCATGTGCCGCCCTCACGACACTTCTTGGAAAAAGCATCTTCTTTGGCTTTTCTTTTGCGGATGCTGTTTTTTAGCCACCATCAGCCCTATTGTTCTTGGCTTCTTAGGCCCCAGCGTAGCATTAACTCATGACGATGTGCATTTTATGCGCGAGATTGTGGCATTACGCTACAACATTGAGTTTACACACTATTGGACAGGTCTTAAAGATTATATTGTGCTTTATTCGCTTGTACCACTTTTTCCATGCGCCATAGCAGGATATTTTTACATTCAAAAATGGGGCGACGATGAAACCAAGCAAAGAGCCAAACTCTTTATACCTTGGACTTTAGGGGTAGCCTTTTGTCTTCTGCTTTTCATTATTGATCAAGAAATTGGACGTATTTATGACAAAAAGCCTTATGAATTTGACTTGGTACGTGTAATACGTTTTTGGATCTTCTTTGCCATATGTTTACTATTTATAGCAGCCAATGTGCTTTACAAAAAATACTTTACACCAAGTAGACAAAAAAAACTTTTAAGCTTACATGTACTTTTGTTTGTCTTAGGATACGCAGGTGGCTACCCCGAAAAACTTATGGTCAGCCTATCATGGTATTGGAATAATGCAGACACAACGCGTTATGAAAAAGCCTACGCCCCTATTTTGCAACGCCATGCTATATTGCAAGCCTTACAAGAGCATACCCAACAAGGCCAGCTTATTTTTGATCCTCATGGAGACAGAGCCATTCGCTACTGGGCTTTACGCGCCTTAGTCTATTCTTGGCAAGACTGTAGTATCTATTTTTATGCTAAAGACCTTTCTGGACTGCGCACGTGGTATCAAATACAAAAAAGTTTAAAAGAATCCCCCACAGCCTACATGCACTTAGCACAAGAGCAAGGCGCAGATTACCTTATCAGTCATCGCCCGCAAGATTTAAAAGCTCTAGAGAAAATAGGAAGCATTGTTTGGCAAAACCCACAAGCTTTATTAGTACGCTTGCATAAGTAGTGTGTTTTATTAAAAAAGCTCTGAAAATGTTCAGAGCTTTTTTATACAGACCAAATTAAATAAAGTCGTTTAGTTTATACTTGATTCACTACTTCTTTCTATACAAAACCTTAGATGCATGTACCGGAGCGTTGTCATCAGGGCCTTTTATACGTACTTCAAAGCCACAATTATTGCGCACACTTCCCTCAGCTAAACCATTAGACCTTGTCACATTAACAAAACGAAAATCCACCGCATGAATACCGGCTTCAAGCTCTACATTCCCAACTATTGTACTTTCACTATCAATACCGTGAGCAAGTTGTCTGCCATTAACAGCAATACTGGTATAACTATAGTGGCGACCTGTAGTATTAATCATAAAAACATAATACCCTTTTTTCTCTGCCACTATATACGCATCCCCTTTCCACCCAATAGATTTATTTTTAATGGGGAAGCCTAAAGGCGTAGTATAATCATTTACCATAGCGCCAGATTTTTCCACTTTAAAACTTCCCATGGCAGCTGGCGGAAAATCCACAACCTTATTGCCATGAGAAAATGCATAAATACTTGCCACCCAGCCAAGCTCTAAATCACTCCGCTTAATATCTCCGTTTTTTTCTTCCATGGTGGGCACTTCCACTGCATACGTTATGGCTAGGCCTGTATGAAAAACGCACAAAGCTAATACCGCCACTGTCAAAAATTTTCTGAGCATAATTTTCTCCTTTGTTAAATGCTATTTTAACGTTGAATTCTGGAATAAGTGCGTGAACCGTCTTTATGATAAAAAACGACGCGCATATTGGCCATAGTATTAGCAATACTGCCATTGTCTTGCATTATTAAATCTAAAAGCACAGGCGTAGTAACATCAAGACTAAAGGAGGTATTATTTGCATTAAGCACTTTACCTGCATGACTCACAGCAAGAACTCCCAGCGATTGTACTTTCACATCTTTAGTTTTCCAACTGCCTTTAGCACTACCCATACTTTCCACACGTATGCCAACGAGAGGGCTTTTGCCATGCACCAACACACGTATGTTTGAATCAATCTTAGTGTCTGGTGAAAAAGCAGTTAGGCTCATGGTATCTGTGGTAATAGGCACAACAATGCCCTTCCCTGGCTTTTTAGGAGCTGGAGCAATAGGTTGCTCATGATTTGAAGGAACAGTATTTTGTACAGGTGCAACCTTTTCCTCCGCTTTCTTTTTTGCTTCTGCCAATGCCCTACCCACAGGCGATGCTTGACTGACTACAAGCAATATATCACGTCCAAGCACTTCACCTTTATGCTCACTCAGAGGGCGAGCATTTTTTTTCATACCATCCCAAAAGGCTTTTTGTGCTTCCTTTGAAGCAGAGCGCCATTGGGGCTTCGGAACAATGGGTGCAAAGTTCCCCAGTTGCCACTTACCATCTGATAATTGATTAAGGTCTATCATTTTGCCAAAGCGCGTATAAACAGTCTCATCTAATTTTGCTTCTGACGTTCGCACCATAAAATACATGGTTCCCTTTTGAGCTTGCTGCAAGACATACATTTCTTTACTATTAGGAAAAAACTCCCACTCAAAAGTTTGTTTTTGCAGAGGTTTTATTTCTTTAGATTTAGTATTAGTAAGCCAAGGTGACCAATTTTGTCCGAGATTATCTACAAAATACAGCATGAATTGTGAAGGTAGCATTGGCTTATCCGACGTATTCTTCACTGTAACTTTTACCCGTAACTGTGTGGTACCCTTTTGAGTTTTAAAAACTTCATATTCTCCCGTCTCTACCTGTAACAAATCCAGCACAGCATTGCTGGCAGTTTGTGCAGCTACAGTACGCAAAATAGATTTTTTCCTGCTCTCCAATTCTTCATGACGGGCTTTATAAACATCCATAACAAGATGCATATCTTTTCTGTTCGGTGTATTAGTTATGGCCTTGAGTCTATATTTTCCACCATCTTTTGCAAAGAACAAAAATGTATTTTCCACACGTACAGCCATGTCATCATTGTCTAAAACATGAACAGGGCTCCAAGACAAGGTATCAAAAGTTATAGTAAAGGGGCCGTATATAAGTTTTCCATCTTTCGAAATAGCATTTGCCATAACTTGTGACTCACTTTTCAAAGCAGCACTGGGGAAAAGCTTCGCCATAACTTCCATATCAATATTTTGCTCTCTATCCATCACATTTTGCCAGAATTTAATGCTTGCAAAATCAACAGACTTCATAAAATCTTGCCCCTTTTTATCTTTCAACATTTGAGCAAGATTGCGCAATTCTTTAAATTTCGAATTTGTTTCCAGCTTCGCAATACTCTCTATCCACTCACCTGCGTATGAGTCTCCAAATTTTTCTAACATATCTAAGCTATAACGAGAAGGCGTTACAATGAGTTTATAAGTATCACCTTCTGCAGCAAAGAGCGCATATTGTTTTTTTCCTGCAAAAAGCAAAGTGGCAATCACAACTTTTTCACTAGAGCCTACAAAATCATACGTTGCATTTTCCCACGCTTCTACATTAAACAAAGCTCCAAATTTTTCTGTATCTTTTTTAGCAAAAGATTTAGAGAGTAATTCCCTAAAATAAAGGTCAGGGGCTAAATTATTTTCAATGGCATTCTTTAATGGCTCAATGTCCGAGAGAGAGCTACCTACTATGCCCAAGTAAGAGTTTTTCCCAACATAATGGAATAATGCATCTAAGTCTCCATTTTTAATAGCTTTAGCTAGACCAGTACCAATATTTTTCATACTTGTTTGCATGTTAGCTAATGCTTTTTTGCGTAATGCTTCTGCCTCTTCACGTGCTTTAATTTCACTTGGAACAAGCTCAGCAATGGTCTCATTCCAATCCTTGGAGCGCTCAAGCCCTTTAACATCAGGCGCATGGTACAATATTTTCCAAGAATCCTTTTCACTTTCCCGTTGTAGTAGTACATATAAATTATTAACCTTTACAATACTACGTAGAGATTTTGCTTCTACAATGGAATAATTTGCAAAACCTTGACTAAAAGGGGTTTCTTTTTGCCACTTTCCTGAACGCACCTGTTCCAAATAAGTTTTTATATCTTTATTATCTTTGATATTATCCACTATATTTACAAGTGTAATATCCCATTTTCCGTTATCGCGTAAAAAACTTGCAAGATTTATGTATTGTTCAAAAACTTTGGGATCATTGTCTGTGTGGCCCTTTTTCAAAGCTAAGAAAACATGATCAATGGATTTTTTTAATGCGATTTCCTTTTTTTTAACAATAACTGCCGCAGCAATTTTTTTATCCCAATCCTTTGGACGATTGTTTAAAAAATCTAAAGTTCCAAAACTATTGAGCTTCCACGGGGCATCTATAGTATCGCGCACAAACAAATAAAACATTTTATTATCATTGCTTGTATAAGCTTTCAGCTCAGAAGCATATTTCACTTTTAGCCCATGATAAGGATTTTTCTTAAGCTTTCCCAAGCGAATTCTTTCTAAAAACAACTTGATGTCTTCATCATTATCTTCATATTTAGCTATAGCTATAACGCTATCATTAAAACTCGTCTGATCTCGAAAAAGATTTTTAAGATTCGTGTATTTTTCAATAGTTTCAGGATCATTATTAGTATAAGCTTTACTCAAAATATTAATGATATCTTGCACCTCTTTAGTCCATTTTTGCTCATTGGCAACTTGAATTTTAGCTTTTTCATATAAACCTTCAAAGCGCTTGGCCAGCTCCAAATTATACTTTTCTATACTAAGAGGAAGTTTGTTTACTTGAACATAAAAAGGATAAACGATATTACTTTTCGGGAAACTGTTATAAGGTTCATAACCTTCTGAGCTGATAGCTAGGGAATGCCAAATTCCATCATCTTTGCGCTGAATTCTATATATATAATAAACCTTTAAACTACTTATATCATCATTTAACCATCTTTTGCGAAAATCTTCCGCAGATATATGAGAGTAAGCCGATGATAGAAGAACAGCCTCTCTAATAAGCCTGAAATTATTCTGCTCCCACAATATTTCTGTAGTATTTCTCTTTGAAAAATTCTTAATATAATCAGTATGACCCTTTAAGCTTTGAGCCATACTTTTTTTCCGTTCACCTCTCTGTACATCCTTTTGAGGCGGATTTCTGATAAGTTTAACCATACCCTCAAAAACAAGATTCCATAAATTATCAATTTTTTTGGGAGCAACAAATGATATTCCCTTATAATCATGTTTAAAACTCCCTACGGATTTAATATTCAACTCAGCCAATTCATCCCATTTCTTTTCCGTAATAAGTTTTTGGACTTCATCTATATATTTTTTTTCTTGCTCAATAAATCTTACATCACTTTCTTTACGCTTTGCTATGAGTGCAAATTTTTCTTCCACAACTTTACGAGCAGATTCAGCTTTATCTATAGCTGCTTTTTTATTGCCGGCAAGACTTACTATACGCCATTTTTTCTCAATAAAAACCATACCCAAAACACCTTCTTGCCCGTCAGGCATAGTGGCAACAGCAACTACAATATTCTTCTTAGGGCCAACGGCATCTTCCCCATAGGCCAGCTTATTAAGCACATTAGGATCAAAAGGTAAGGTAGGGCTTTTATATCTGCGGCAATAATTGGCAAAATCACCTGAATTAACCATACCTTCAATGGTTTCAATAAGAGCATCCATAATATAATACGACTGTACTGCTCGAGACACATCTTTATTGCGCGCTCGTTCAATACTTTTGCTTGTATTGAATAGATTTTTTAACCAAGCATAGGTTGGACTCTCGTGGTCCCCCATATATTCACTAACTAAGCGCACCCAATATTCTCGAGGTAAACGCTCCATAAAAGCTACCCCATCATTATTATCAATGGCAGCAACAAGAGCCTGTATACCCTCTTTTGGCTTTTCTGAACCAATGCTTATAAACCCTGTACTAAATATGCAGGTCATCCCTATAAGCACAAAATATACTAATTTTCGCATGACTCGTATACCCTCCCTTTAAAGTATAATTCATTATGATAATACATTTACCTAAAAATCATCTTTCATATCAGGAATACATTTCCTGTTTTTACATAAGGTGTGGCAATGCTTCTTCAGCGCGTTTTAATTTGAATTCAAGGCTTAAAATAAATAATTATTTCTAAAAAGTAAACTTAACCCTAAAAATAAAACCTCTGCATAATCCAAAAAAATGTTAAAATACATGGATGCTTTGCTGTCCATTTGCGTAATTGCTCATTCTTCGCAAACGCAAACGCCTTCGGCGCCCGTTGGGTAGCTACTTCGCTTCGCTCGCAATTGACTTTTTCAGGCTGAACTTGCAGGCCATTGGTGGCTTTTATTAATTTGCCTGTTTCGCTCACAGTTATGACATCAAAAATTTTATCTTCATAGCTTTGCTTAAAAGGAATGGAAAAAACCTCAAAAGGGCCTGCAAAATCTAACACTTCCACATCATCAAAAAGAAAAATACCTATTCTCATTGTTGATGATGGAGCTTTGTCTGCCCATACATGGTCAGGAGAAATAAGTTGTGTTGCCATTAAACCGGAGCTTAAGCCCACAAGCAAGGAGATGAAATGCACGTTTCCAATATTTTTATGACGTCAAATTACGCTTTTTCAGTAACGGCTAACAAAATTTGACAGCATTGCATTGCATGATTATTTTTTTGATGATATCCATATACATACCCATTAAACAAAAATTACATTTTATATTCTTATGTAAAAAACATAGCTTTTTTTAATTAACCTTGGGCAAGGAGTGCAAGCATGCAAAGAAGAACATTTTTAAAAAGAAAATTGCAGGCGCTGGCCTATATTTCCGCAAATTCCTGTTTAGCGGCATCTGGGCTCTTTCTCCCCACCAGGGCCCTTGCCAGTACTGAGCCGCAAATTAGTATAGTAAAAGGAAAGGCCGCTGCTGCCACTCGAGCTGCCATTGAAGCCATTGGTGGTATATCCCGCTTTGTAAAAAAAGGCCAACGTGTTGTCATAAAACCTAATATGAGTTTTGCCCAAGGCATAGAAAGCGCCACCACCACCCACCCTGAAGTAGTGCGTGAAGTTTTAATACTTTGTAAAGAAGCTGGCGCCGCCAGTGTGCGTGTGCTTGACCATGGTTTGCAAAGTGTGCGCCTTTCTTTAGAGCAATCCGGTATTTTAGCCGCTTGCGAAAGCGTGGAAAAAGGCATTTGCCATCACCTTATGGATAAAAGCTTTTACAAAACACAAACTATCAATAAAGCAAAAGAAATGCACGAAAATGCTTTTATGAAAGACGTTTTGCAAGCTGATGTCCTTATCGCTGTCCCCGTAGCTAAAAGTCATAGCAGTGCTGGTGTTTCGCTTTCCCTTAAGGGGCAAATGGGGCTTATTCTAAATAGATATGCCATGCATTCACGGTACGATTTAGCCACATCCATAGTAGACATGAACTTACAAATAAAACCGCATCTTGCTGTCATTGATGCCACAAGAGTACTTACTACTGGTGGCCCCAGTGGCCCAGGAAAGGTTATTAAACCCAGCGAAGTGATTGCTAGCGCAGACCCTGTGGCCGCCGACGCCACTGCCACGGCTCGTTACACATGGTATGATCAAAAAATCCAGCCACGCCAAGTAAGTCATATTCGTATAGCTCACGAACGTGGTTTAGGGCGCATGGACATTGAAAATATGCGCACAGTAGAATTAAGTTTATAAATACATTCTGTGCCATGATTCTACGAAAAATACTACAAACGCTTTCTTTAAGCTTGTTTGTCTACTTATTGTGGCAGACAGTTTTTCCACTTGAGCCTTGGAAAACTGCCTTTATTCCGACAGATATTTTTCTGCGCCTTGATCCTTTAGTAGTGACTCTACAACCCTTACTCAGCAAAAATTGGCTGCTTCCCTTCACATCCATGTTGTTAGGGTTTTGCGTACTCATACTTACTCTTTTCTTTGGGCGACTTTTTTGTGGCTATGTCTGCCCCATGGGCACTACTCTAGACCTATCTCGTACTTTAAGCCCAGATATTCGATGGAAGCACACTACCCTTTCCTCTAAAACAAAGCATATAAAATACCTTTTTCTTACAGCACTATTGGCAGCAGCTTTCTTAGGGGTAAATCATATTTTTTGGGGCTCACCCATTGCACTAATCACTCGCTTTTATAGCTTACTTCTTCATCCTTTCTTCTTATTGCTTACAGACATGGGCTTACAAATAGTGCGTCCCATACTAGAAATGCAAGACAGCACACTTTTTGCTTATACACAAATTCCTTTACGAGGCTTTAACTCCATATATTTTATTACAGGATTTTTTCTCCTGCTTTTTGCCCTTGAAAGGTTACGTTCTCGTTTTTGGTGCCGCTATCTCTGCCCTGCCGGTGCTGTCCTAGCTCTATTTTCATGGAATCCCTTATGGCGGCGGCGTGTTCACACATGCACACATTGCGGAGCATGTGCTAAAAAATGTCCCACAGGGGCCATCCAAGCCTCTGGAGAAAGCTCTGCTACGACAGAATGCATTGCCTGCCAAAATTGCGTTCATGCATGCCCTGTGGGCGGTGTACGTTTTTCTTTTAAAGCTAGAAAAGCTTCACAAAAACACACATTGCCACCGAGCATTCCCTCTAACCCCAAATCTACTCCATCAGATAAACTTTCTCCTGCACTGCCTTCACGCCGCGCCTTTTTATACGCCACCGCTACTGGCTGTGCAGGTGCGGCTCTAGCTCATATGAATGCTGCTTCCTTTATTCCCTCCACAGCAAAAGCCTCTCTAGCACAATTAGGGCTTATTCGCCCCCCTGGAGCCTTACCTGAAACAGATTTCTTAGCACGCTGTATACGCTGTGGGCAATGCATGAAGGCATGCCCCACCAATGGTCTACAGCCCACATGGTTTAATGCAGGTTTAGAAGGTGTGTTCAGCCCTGCGCTACAATCGCGCCTTGGACCTTGTGAGCCAGAATGCAATATATGTGGTCAAGTATGCCCCACACAAGCCATTCTCCCCCTACCTTTAGAAAATAAGCGGGTAGCAAAAATAGGTACAGCTGTGGTCTACCCTGAACTTTGTCTTGCATGGGCAGAAGGACGCAGTTGCGTTGTGTGCCAAGAAGTATGTGCCTATGGTGCTGTGCAAGTTAAACCCCATGCTAATAGCCCTGTGCCGGTGCCAGTTATCACGCAAAATAAATGCTATGGTTGCGGCTTTTGTGAGCACCATTGTCCTGTACACATACCAGCCATTGCTGTGCAACCTCTTAACGCTTTACGCCTTGAGCACAATACCTATACCGAAACAGCTCAAGCAGCAGGACTTGATTTAGTGCCCGTTTCCTTGCGCCCCCATGTTGTTGTTCCCGCTCAAACTATCCCCAAAGGACAATTACCTCCTGGCTTTACAAATTAACAAGCCATTAACCCCACAGCTAACTAATTATTAGTATACTTTTCAGTGACAACTAACTAATGTTTTTTCCACAGAAAAAGGGGCATAAGACTTTTCAGTCCATGCCCCTTATTAAACTTAATTTAGTAAGGTCTGGGTTTAGTACATGCCACCCATGCCGCCCATGCCACCCATGCCGCCCATATCAGGCATAGCAGGCATATCTTTCTTGGGCTCAGGCTTATCAGCAATGGCGCATTCGGTGGTCAAAAGTAAGGAAGCCACAGAAGCAGCATTTTGCAAAGCTGTACGGGAAACTTTCTTAGGATCGATAACGCCTACTTTGATAAGGTCTTCAAATTCACCAGTAGCAGCGTTGAAACCAAAGCCGTCTTTGCCTTCACGTACTTTTTCTACGATGATAGAACCTTCAAAACCGGCATTGTGTGCGATTTGACGAAGAGGTTCTTCGATGGCGCGACGAATAATGTTGATACCAGCAAGTTCGTCATCATCCACAGGCTTAATATCAGCAAGAACTTTAGACACGCGAATAAGAGCAGTACCACCGCCAGGCACAATGCCTTCTTCTACAGCAGCACGAGTAGCGTTAAGAGCGTCTTCTACGCGATCTTTCTTTTCTTTCATTTCTACTTCAGTAGCAGCACCTACGTGTACAACGGCTACGCCACCCACGAGCTTAGCAAGACGTTCTTGCAATTTTTCGCGGTCATAATCGGAGCTGGATTCTTCAATTTGAGCACGAATTTGCTTTACGCGAGCCTTAATGTCTTCACCCTTACCGGCGCCATCTACGATGGTGGTGTTATCTTTATCGATAACAATGCGCTTGGCTGTGCCAAGTTCATTAAGGGTCAAGTTTTCCAATT
>CAZBDD010000028.1:0-10591 GCA_964490475.1 uncultured Desulfovibrionaceae bacterium | reverse complement strand
TACGCCAATGGCTAGAAAGTGATGATTGGCAAAGCCATATCCCCGAAATTCTAGCTATGGATCCTAAAGAAGCCACTGGCCCCTTACTTTCTTTTTTATTGCTAGGTGAAAACATGACTCACCGTGCAGCCTGTGCCTTGGGGCCTTGTATTAATAAGATGTGCAATAGTAAGATCGAAGACGCTCGCAATATTATGCGCCGCCTCATGTGGCATATGAATGAAGAGTCCGGTAATATAGGCTGGGGTATTCCAGAAGCTTTTGCTGAAATATTATCTCACAGCGAACAAATGGCCAAAGAGTTTCACCCCATTTTACTCTCCTATATCATGGATACAGGACGTGATGATAACTTTTGTGACCATGACATCTTGCGTCGCTCTTGTTACTGGGCTGTGGGGCGTTTTGCTACATCACGACCTACTTTATGCACACGGGTTATACCGTGGCTTATGCGCGCCTTAAGTAAAGAAAAAGACGCTATTTGCCAAGGCTTAGCCGTTTGGGCATTGGCGCAATTTCCTAAAGTGCAATTGCCATTGCTAGAAATTTATCCTTTACTCAAGCGTCTTGCACAAGGCCAAGGCGCTCCACTTGACACAATGTGCCCCATTTTTGACGGAAAAAAAGTACATATGAAAAGTGTGGAAGATATCATCAACGCGTCAAAGCTATTATAGTCGTCACAGAACAAAAAAAACCCCAGCCTAAACTGGGGTTTTCAAAAACGCTTGCTTAATGACTAGCCGATGAAGGGGTTAGCAAAGAGCAAGATAAAGCTTACAACCAAGGCGTAAATGGCCAAAGATTCGATAAATGCGAAGGCCAAAATCATGGTACCAGTGATTTTGCCGCTGGCATCAGGATTACGAGCTACGCCTTCACAAGCGCCTTTCAAACCAAGACCCATACCAATACCACAACCGCAAGCAGCAATACCAATACCAAGTACGGAAGCTAAAGCTGTGAAGCTGATGGACAAGGGATCGCCTGCTGCAAAAGCAAAGGAAGCCATACCTACAAGTGCCACTGTGTTCAAGGCGATCATTAATAATTTACGCATGTTAAAACTCCTTAAATAGTGTATATGTTTGGGTCCGAAGACCATTCCCCACAAAGAATCTTGTTCTTTTTAGCCTCAGAAAAGGCGAGCTAGCTATTAATGCGCGTGCTCTAAAGAACCCTTAATATAGAACATGGTCAGCATAAAGAATACAAAGGCTTGCATGCTTTTACCCAAGAGGAACAGAGCATAAATGGGCAAGGAACCCAATATGGGCGCCATAACAAAAGCAAGGATGATAACAATTTCTTCACCGCGAATGTTTCCGAAAAGACGCAAAGAAAGCGACAGAGGACGCGACATATGCGAAACTACTTCCAGAGGGAACATGAGCGGAATAAGAGCCTTAGAAGGACCTGTGAAGTGGTTTACATAGTGGAAACCCCAACGCTTCATGCCAATGAAGTTATAATACACAAATACGATAAGAGCCATGGATACCGTGGTATTTAAATTCGCTGTTGGCGCGTCAAATCCAGGCAATAAGCCCATAAGATTTAGGGTGATGATGTAGATAAAAATAACGGCTAGCAAGGGCACAAACTTAGGCCCGTCTTTTTCGCCAAGATTTGTACAGACAAAGTCATCAATGGTTCCTATGACGGCCTCGAAGAAATTCTGTAGCTTTCCCGGAACCATGGTAATGTTTTTACGCACGCGATACGCCACGTAAAACAAAAAGGCCATGCCTATCCATGTATAAAATACATGTTTAAATTCAACCAATTGTCCACCAATTGTGACATAATCCATGTCAAAAATGGTGGAGAGTAAGACCGGATGCGGCAATCCACCTGCCATAATACACTCCTTACTGCTTATGCCCGTTGAAAATGAATACGAGCAAAGGTTCCAAGCGCCAAGGCCATACTTGCCGTCACTCCAAAGACAATGACAAGCGCCGAAGCATTAAATACAACAAAAGCCACATATAAAACCACGGCTGTAACAAGCAGCCTTAAACCTGATCTCATTAACAAGAGGAAAAGCAAACCTCTTGAATACCTTGTAAGGGAAAAGCCCATTACTTGTCCAGAGATTCCCCAAAAAATATGTGCAAAAATTGCAACGCCCAAAGCAAAAGTCACACCATGCGCCGTCCATGGCAAGGCCACAAGCCCCGCTAGCACCGAAAAAAGCACAAAAATAATTTGACTTTTCAACATGCGCCGCACCAGAGGATTTTGAAAGCCTCTGCGCCAAAGCCATGCATCTACAGCATGTACAGAGCGAAAAATAAAGGATTTTTCTTCCTTATACATGCTTGACCTCTTGCTCTTGTGCCTCGTGCGTGGTGCCAGTTTGCTTGTCTTCTTGTACAGAAACAGAGCACTTAGCGCCAGTGTCAGCAGCAACATCGCTTGCAGAAACGTTTCTCACCGTTTCAAGCAGGGCAGCTTGCTGTGCCTCTTTTTCCTTTTGCATTTTACGCAAAAGATGTTGGCTGTCTCTATGCACATTCAAAAAACCTGCCCCAATACCCACAAGAAAAAAAATCAGTTTCATCCATGGGTCTGTACCAAGCCACTTATCTAGGACATAGCCAATGCCAAACCCCACAATGGGACCGCTAACCATATGCATGCCAATGGTGCCAGCGGTGGCAAAAACTTCCATGGTTTTACTTCTTTTTTTGACTCTTTCTTGCAAATTCATGCGGTACACCCTCTAGTTTACTATAGAGATTTTGGTCATGCAATGTGCCAAAATGCTTGTACCCCATTTCACAAGGCCAGCAAAAAATAGCACAGAGCTGTAATAGCGTCAACATTTTTGTGATTTTTCTTCACCTTTTTTCGCGTTACACTTAGGCATATTGGACTACACGCTATCAGGATTTATATTTTTTTGAAGCAAAACACAGGACTCCACATGCGCCGTCTGCGGGAAAAAATCTAAAGGAACCACTTTTTTTACATTATAAACAGGACGTAACAAAGCAATATCCCGCGCTAAAGTAGCCGGATTACATGAGATATAAATAATACTTTCAGCTTGAACGTGTAAAAGGTGTTGTATTATGTCCGCATGTAAGCCCATACGAGGCGGATCCAGTAAAACCATATGCGGCTGTGGCCACGAGTGTATCACATCTTTAGCATCGCCAGCAAAATACTGACAATGCGCCATGCCAGCTTTTTGAGCATTTTGCTTGGCCATAGCTATGGCCTTATCGTTAATTTCGACGCCATATAGGCTAGAACATCGCGAGGCCAACGTAAGACCGGGCGCGCCAACTCCACAGTACACATCCCAAAGGCAAGGGGATTCATGTTCCGAAAAGATGGAGCCAGCCATATTTTCTATAACACTACACAGTTGCGCTGCCGCCTCTGTATTAATTTGAAAAAATGCGCTATGTCCAAAATCGTAATGGTGAGATCCCAGTTTTTCATACAAAACGTCATTACCCAAGGTGCAAATCTTTTGCTCCCCTTGAGCAATCATGCTTGTAGAGCGTCGTTCTTCTAGCACAAATCCCGAGAGATGTGTGTGTCTCTGCAATAAATCCTGCCCCACACGCGTTAAACGTAAACGGGCATTCTTGCTAGCCGGTGCCGTAATAAGATTAAGGATAATTTGTGGTTTACCATTGTCTTGTAAGGTATGCGCCCGCCGAATAACGGCATGTCGCAACAGCCCCCTTTGCTCTTCGTCTTGTGGCAAAGATTTTTTTGCACTGCGACCATATTCTTGCTTACGTCCCTGAGCAGCTTGCTGCGTCAGCTCTTGCCATGCGGCAAAGCCGGCTTTATGGCAAAGATCTTGAAGACTTTGTATAATTTCTAAACATTCTTGTGGCATAAGTAAGCATTGCGGCACAGATACCACCTGATGCGAGCCCTTGGCTCTAAGTCCTAATAGCAGTGCTCCTTTTGCTTGCTCTCTGTTGCCTTGTGCTGAATGTTCAGAGGGTGCATGCGCAAAAGCAAACTCCATTTTATTGCGATAGCCCCACGCTTGTGGCGAAGGTACAATGCTGTCCACGCAAAGTAGCTCTTGTGGCGATAACTTAGCAATACGAGCCAAAGCTTCCTGCACCATGCGCTCTTTCCAGTAATTTTGTGCTTCGGGCTGTAGGGTTTGCAAAGGGCATCCACCACAATGCTTAGCATGCACACAGGGTGCCGCTTGGCTTTGCGGCGCTTCTTTAAGCACGGCAACGCATTGAGCCTCGGCAAAGCTTTTTTTACTCTTGGTAATACGCCCCTGCACCACTTGCCCAGGTAAAGCATTTTCCACAAAAAGCACTCGCCCTTGGGGATCGTCCACAAGACGCCCCACGGCACGTCCATCGTGCGACAAAGAAGTCAACTCTATAGTATGTAATGTGTTTTTCATTGGCCCTGTGTGGTATGGTAGACGCGAGGAATCATATACATAAGCCCCACCTCTTGGTTTTTCGGTTCATATTGTGTAGCAACTATGACAGGGCCCAAATTCCATAAATGGCCTTGATTTTGCTCTCCAGCTACAGGGGGGCCAAAACGCTGTGTGACCATATCCTGAATAACTTGTGCATCTTTCACAGTCTTTGCCGGGTAGTCAATTTTAATAAAACCAATTTCTTGGTCGCCTTTATTAACCTTAGCATCATTGCTACCATAGCAAATAGCCATTTCTTTAGAGCCAGGAACTACTTTACCCAAATCATAAACATCACAAATGAAATTAATATCTTCCCGTAAAGCAGGCACTTGGGAAACACTTAAGGCAGAGCGCATAGTAGCTCGTGTAACGCCCTGCTCTTCCCCTAGGCTAGCTCCAAACAGTGTTACCTTAGGAAATTCTTTAGGAAATTTCTCTTTAGCCATGGCAAAAAGCTCTTCTTGAGCCATAAGATTACCGGCCATGGTGGCCCCATATAACAATAATGTGGCACGAGATATATTTTGTGGCACCCCTTGTCCCATACGATAAAAATGCCCTAAGCGCGCTTGCGCCGCCACATTTTGCCCTGCTGCAGCATGACTATACCAGGCTACAGCGTCTTTTAAACTGCGCACTACGCCCTCACCGCGTTCATACAAAACACCTAAGGCATATTGAGCGTCATGCTGTCCAAGATCCGCCGCTTTACGAAACCATACAGCAGCTGTATCCGCATGTTTTTTTCCAGTGGCATTACCACGCCCATGCACAAGCATACGTCCAAGATGGTACATACCATCTCTATGCCCTAGCTCTGCGCCCTTACGAAACCAAGTGAGAGCTTCTTTAGTATTTACTGGTATTTTAGCGCCGCTATGGCCTCTGTCTTGCAAAAGCCCCAAGGCCACCATAGATGGCGCATGTCCTTCACTGGCAAGCTTTTGCCACAGAGCTATGGCCTGCGCATATTTTGCCTGAGAAAAATCTTCTGAAGCTTCTAAATATGTTTTATTCATGGCCTCTTGTGTAGCTTTAGGAGCCGGTGCTGCCTTTTGTTCACTGGCTGGAGCAGCAGGCGGAATAAGAGGAGCATTTTGCGGCACTATATTTTGAACCGGCCTTTGCCCTTGATTTTGTACTTGATTTTGTAAGGGCGGCTGTATAGGTTTTTGCCCCTGTCCGGTGCCAGGAATAACCACTTGGCCACTAGTCGGCGCTGGATTCTGTCCAAGGTTTTGTATCGGTGGTTGCACCAAAGAAGGAGCCCCCGCAGGCGCGCTATTATTGGATGGCGACACCTGAAAAGTCTGAAAACCTTGGTTATTAGTGCCCGCGTTTGTGGGCGGAGCCACTGGCACACCTGGTTGCCCTTGTACTGGCGACATGACCTGTTGCCCCGTGGTGGGCACATTGTTTGCTGGTGCTTGTGGTGGCGTATAAGCACCACCGTAAACATCCATTCCCTGCTGTTTAGATTGCTGTGCTGCCTGCACAGGTGAATAAACACAAAGCGATGCCACACAAAAAAAAGATATAAAAAATAAGGAAAGATATTTAAACATAACAACCTCATATGTTGTCATTATAAAACAAAATATCAGCACTGGTTAAGTGCTGTTTCTTCATGCTCTAAAAGCAACTATTAAGAAATTCCATCATTCGTAGGCAAGTATATTACGCTATTGTGTATTGCTTGTCATCCTGTAATGATATAGTATTTTTTGCGCGGGGCACGTTGTAAAAGTTATGCTCAAAACAATCTTCTAAAAATAAAGATTCCATGAAAGAACATAACAATTCCCCCATAATTTTACATAAAAAATGAGATATACATGAAAAAGCTTCGAGTTTACAGTGTCAGTTTGGGCTGTCCAAAAAATCGCGTCGATACAGAGCATTTGCTCGGCTCCTTAGCATTGGAACTAGTACCAACACAGCATTTAGGACGAGCTCAAATGATTTTTGTCAATACCTGCGGTTTTATAAATACCGCTGTGCAAGAATCTGTGCGAACTCTTGTGGAAATAGTGCATCACTGTAGCACCTTAAAGCGCAAACCTTTGTTAGTAGTGGCTGGCTGTTTAGTAGGTCGTTATGGAGCTGAAGCCCTAGCACAAGATTTACCTGAAGTGGATTTATGGTTACCCAATGCTACCTTGGACACATGGCCCCAAGAGGTAGCAAACCTACTTAAACCTTTGAACTTTGGTGAAAATATAGTGCAAGAAGGACGCTTGCTGTCTTCTTCTACTTCGTATGCATGGCTTAAGGTTAGTGATGGCTGTAAACATGCCTGTTCTTTTTGCACCATCCCCTCCATTCGCGGCAGACATCGCTCTGTGCCAGCAGAGAAACTTGTGCAAGAAGCCAAAACATTGGTAAATAATGGCGTAAAAGAATTAGTATTGGTAGCTCAAGATGTAAGCACATGGGGCGAAGATTTTAATCTCACCTTACCAAATCTTTTAGAGCAACTTTTACCCATACAGGGTTTGCAATGGCTACGCCTCATGTATTTGTATCCCTCTGGCCTTACGGAAAACACTTTAGCTTTCTTAAAAGAAGCCGTACAGGACGGTGTTTTACTCCCTTATTTTGATATTCCTTTACAGCATGCCCATGCAGATATTTTACAACGTATGGGCCGCCCCTTTGCAAAAAATCCTTACACCGTGGTGGAACGCGTGCGAAAATATTTACCGCAAGCGGCTTTACGCACCACATTTATTGTGGGATTTCCCGGCGAAAAAGAACATCACTTTACAGCCTTACGTGATTTTATGCTGCAAACCCGCCTGCATCATGTGGGCGTCTTCAGTTATGAAGCAGAAGAAGGCACCACCGCAGCCCTTATGCCAGAACAGGTAGAAGACAGCATTAAGCAAGAACGACGCCATGAGCTTATGACTTTACAAGCAGAAATTTCAGAAGACATTTTAGAACAAGAGGTAGGTCAAGACCATACTATCTTGGTGGATGGAGAACATGAGGAATGGCCAGGCTTACATAAAGGGCGCGTATGGTTTCAAGCTCCTGAGGTAGACGGCATTACCTATGTGAGTGGCCCCGGTGTAAGTGCAGGTGCCATGGTGAAAGGAAATATTGTTGAAAGAAGCACCTATGATTTAACGGCGCTTACATAGCAAGCTCTTAACTGTACCTTTTGCCTCTTTTGTGTTATATATGTTATATAACGAGGCATATTTTAAAAGTAACATTATCTGATATCAAAAAATTTCTGCTAGGAGCGTTATGTCCGCTACACAAAAAAAGCCATGGTGGCGCCATTTTGAAGATTTACATGAGCCTGAAATCGTATTTGAAAATGTGCATTGCCTTACTTATTTAGACAGGGCTGCAGAGCAACACCCTCAGCGCAAAGCCGTTATATTTCAAAACTATTCTTTAACTTACGCTCAACTACAAAAGCAAGCAGAACATTTTGCAGCAGCTTTACGTTTACGCGGCGTTGAAAATGGCGATAGAATTGCCATCATGCTACCAAATATACCTCAAACTATTATTGCAGTGTGGGGGGTACTTAAAGCTGGTGCTGTGGCAGTTATGACCAATCCACTCTATATGGAAAAGGAATTAACTCACCATTTTCACGATTCTCAAGCTCACATACTTATTACCTTAGACTTACTTTGGCCTAAGATTGAAGCCTTGTATGATAAATTAGATCTTCGCCTAAGCATAGTTACCCGTGTGGCTGATGGCCTGGCTTTTCCTCTTAATATTTTGCAACCTTGGAAAGCAAAGCGTAGCGGCCAAAAAACTGAAGTGCCTTTTAATAGTCAAAGCATACTTTCTTGGAAAAGTTTTATAGACACCAAAGAGCGCTACAAAACACACATAGAAGACCCTCACAACACTTTAGCATTCTTGCAATATACTGGTGGCACTACAGGAGTATCTAAAGCAGCCATGCTCACTCATGCAAATATGGCCGCACAGATGCAAATTTTACGCTATATTGTAGATCAAGCCCCCATGCGCGATGTTCAATTTTCCTTTTTAGGCATTTTACCCTTTTTTCATATTTTTGGCCTTGCCGGTAATCTTATTTTACCGGCAGTATTTGCAGGGGCCACCATACCCGTGCCGCGCTATACGCCCACTGATTTATTAGAAACCATTAATAAATATCGCCCTAATTTTTTCATAGGTGTTCCTTCTGTCTATATTTCCCTTATGCAGCAAAAAAATTTACCGCAATACGACTTATCGTGTATCGATTTGTGTATTTCCGGAGCTGCACCCTTTCCTGTAGAAGCTTTAACACGCTTTCAAAAACTCACGGGGGCCCGCGTTACCGAAGGTCTGGGACTCACGGAGGCCTCGCCCTGCATTACGGCTAATCCCATATACGGTAAACAAAAATTTGGCTCTGTGGGAGTTCCTTTGCCTGGCACTGAAGTACGCATTGTTGATAGCGAAGAAGGTTTGCGCGAACTCGGCCCACATGAACACGGAGAACTTATCGTGCGTGGCCCACAAATTATGCAAGGCTATTGGAATAAAGATGAGGAAAATGCCCTCACCTTGCGAGATGGCTGGTTATACACTGGTGACATTGGCTACTATGATGAAGAAGGCTATTTCTTTTTAGCTGACAGAAAAAAAGACATGATTATCGTGGGGGGATATAATGTTTACCCTCGTGAAATTGATGAAGTTTTACACGAACACCCCGAGGTAGTAGAAGCCGTAGCCGTGGGTATTCCGCATCGCTCCCGTGGTGAGGTGCTTAAGGCTTTTGTGGTACGCACGCCAGAAAGCACTGTAACTACGGCACAACTTATGGCCCATTGCCGTGAAAAGATGGCAAATTATAAAGTTCCCAAGTTTATAGAGTTCTGTGATGAATTGCCTAAATCTTTAGCCGGTAAAATTTTACGGCGTGTTTTGCGTGAAGCAGAAATTGATAAAATGAAGGCCTCCGGAGACTTTAGTGAAAACCAAGCCCCCATGGAAGACTTTGTTGATGAAGCCATAGCAGCCCAAAAAGCTCAAAATAAAGACGCAGCCAACTTTATTCGCTCTCAGGCGGAAGAAATGATGGCAGACGCCAAGAAAAAAGCAGAAGAGGTTATGGCAGAGGCTAAGAAAAAGGCGGAAGATATGTTAGCAGAAGCCAAGAAAAAAACAGAAAACATGCTAAGCCAATTGGAGCAAGCACGAGTTTCTTTGAAAGAAAAAGTTGATGAAAAAGTCAGTGAAAAAATAGATGAGCCCTCAAAAAATATAAAAGACAAACAAGAGTAGGCGTAACAGGTTAGTACCGATGCATGAAAATAATTATGGACTCAGAGATAGTAAAAAAATGAATACACTTGTTATGGCCTTGCATGCAGTGCGGTTACAGAATAAAGTAAGTACTAACTAGAGCCAGTTCTCATCACATTTTTCCAAAAGAGATTCAAACAATGAAGAAAAAATATTCACGCAGAACCGACAAAACCGCAAATCTTGCCTCCCCCAACAACAAGGATTTCATGGCTAGTAAAAACACAATTGCTCTATATCATGGGGTAATGCTTTATGCGTCTTTCATACTTTTTTTAATACATACGGCCTCTCCCTTTTTGCATAGTAGATATTATATTCCCCTCATCTCTGATGAAAATTTAGGCCTACAGGTCATTTCATTTATAGCTGTGGTAGCACTTATTTTAGTTCTAGTGAGATCATATTCTTTTAAACCCATGGCAGAAGAGAGGGAAAAAATATTTATTCTACAGCATTGCACATGGATTTTTACTCAACTACTGAAGATAGCATCAGTATCTATTTTAGCACTAGGAGGAGCTTGGCTTATAGACTTCGTTTTGGGTTGGCTCTCAGGCACTAACGATGAATTCTTTTTAGATTTAGTTACAAGATACTATGAATTCTTTGTGCCACCCTATATTTGTGGATATTCCATGTGGGCCAATTTTCGTTTTATAAGAAACAAAGGAATAGATACAAAAGAGGAAGAGGAAGAGGAAGATTAAAGCAAAATATAGCGTATAATTTCTTGAAGAATAAGAAGAAACTTTAAGCAAAAAAAGCTTTCGCATTAAAAAAGCTAGCACTTTGCAAAGCCATGAAAGCAAGATGACTTTTTCTTTACAAATAAGAATACTTTTTACTTGTCTTTGATGACAC
>CAZBDD010000027.1:0-10930 GCA_964490475.1 uncultured Desulfovibrionaceae bacterium | reverse complement strand
CTTGCTCGATGCGTAGAATAACAGCATCACTGTCACAGTCAAGCCGAATACTGTGTACCCTTTGTACATGACCGGATGTACCGCCTTTATGCCAGAGTTTTTGACGAGAGCGACTATAATAATGAGCCTCTCCAGTTTCTAAAGTTTTTTCCCAAGCTTCAGCATTCATCCAAGCTAACATCAATATTTCACCATCTTGCGCATCTTGCGCAATGGCCGTAACAAGACCTTTTGAAAAATCAGGCATAAAATCACACCCAACAGGAACGGAAAACATCTTCACCTCTATATTTTTACAATACTTTGTTTTTCTAAATTAAGGGTTCTGCACAATTATTTTTCAAACAAATTTTGAGCATAAATGCAAAATAAAGCTTTGCAAATCAAATTTTATTGCAAAACAAAAGACACAAAAATCACTATACCTGCATAGCTTTACGCACAATATTTACTTGTGCTGCAATATCTTGCGCTCCAACAAGCTCAGAAACAAGCGCGCAACAATAAGCACCGTGCCGCACTACTTCACCGATATTATGCGCTTTAATCCCGCCAATGGCTACAAAGGGCAATGAACTGTGCTTTGCAGCATACTCAAGATACGTATACCCCACCGGAGCGCAAACATCTTCTTTAGTTTGTGTTGCAAATAAAGGTCCCACACCAATATAGTCAGCGCCAAGTGCTTTAGCTTGTTCAGCCTCTTGCGGTGCATGTGTGGAAAGGCCAATAATTTTATCCTTCCCTATAAGACGACGTACTTCTGGAACAGGTAAATCTTCTTGCCCCACATGCACACCATCAGCATCTACTAGCAGAGCTATATCTATATGATCATTTACAATAAAACAGGCATTGGCTTGTAATGTTAAAGCACGTAAAAGGCGACACTCTTCTAGCATTATACCTGCTTTTTTCTTTTTTTCGCGATATTGCAAAATTTTCACACCGCTATTTAATAAAGCCTTAGCCACTTCTTCCACTGTGCGACCAAGACTTAGCGTACTATCGGTAAGGGCATAAATATCTGTTTCATGAGGCAGGATTCTTGGCATAACATTTCCTTTTCCATAAAATTTTTAAAAATACTGACGCCAAAGACGCTTCACAAAACTTAACAATAAACGATGCGGCTGAAAAGATATGTCTTCCAACACTGCAGGTATAATAAAATCTTTGAAGTCAAATTGTGACGGCTGCATGTCAGTAAAGTGAATATTTTCTACTAACAGTTCAGGGAATTGCGGTTGTTGTGCCATATGCTGTTGTGATGCTTGTGGCCATTGTTGCGGTTGTTGTTGCGCACGTTGCGCTTCTTGCCAAAGAGGTACTTGCGATACTTCTAAACCAAGAAGTGTATAAATAGCAGTATCTAAAGCCTGTGCCGAAACGCTTGCTCCAATACAATGTGTAGCTATTTCTTTACCGCCTGAGGGGCCCTTCACATGCATGCCCACCACACCATCAATCACTGCGGCTGTAGATGGCAAAGATGTGTATAAAGCCCAAATGCAGCGGCAAAAATCTTCCAAGCATTGCCCTTGACGCGTATGAGCCAAAGCCTTACTCATGCCACATACACAACCAAAAATATTTTTTACAGCCAAAGTGACCCGCATTTGATTATGCACCTTAAGGCGTGGCACCGAAAGAATTGCCTCTGCTTCCATAGCTTGTCGTCCCACCTGCCACACCCCTAAATCATTGGGCAATACAAATGGGTGTGGCTCTGAAAATTCTTGCACTTTAAGCCCTAATGAAGCCAAAGCTTGAGCAAGCCCAATTTTTTCTGCTACTCTGGGAGCCGTACCAAAACCTGGCGAATCCAAGACTTGTACCTGCGCGCCGGCTTCTAGTAAACATACACACACAGCGCGCACTACTTCAGCATGCGTACAAGCTGGTGCCATAGCCCGCACAAGATTCGGTTTTACCAATACGCGCATACCGTGACGCACTGGAAATGGCACCTTTTCAGAAGAAGCATTTTGTAAACCCACAATCCCTGCACGAGACATAACTTGATTTACAGCTTCCTCTACCTCTTGCCTTGTGTAGGAAGAACAAGGTAAAAAACTTACAGTTTGCTTCTGCGGTGAAAACATAAGATTAGACATAGCAATTAGTCTTATAAAGTATATTGCAAAAAGGTATTTCCTTGCACATCATAAATAGTATACACGCCTAATTCATAAATGCCATAACTGCGTGGATACCCTTGCTTTGGCAAAGATAGGGAACCCGGATTCCACCAAATCACATGATCTTTTTTTTCTGCCACTGGTACATGCGTATGTCCAGTGAGCATAATAGTTCCAGCAGCAATGCCAGTGAAATCTGGATCACGGCCAAACTGATGACCATGAGCTGCTATGAAATTATGCCCATCTATATGTAAACGAGCCGTAGGTGATAAAGAAAATGGAAGCAATTCTTCGTCCACCAATGCATCACAATTACCGCGCACTGCCACAATATCAATGCCCTGCCCCACATCCATAATTGCCCCTAAGGTGGTGGCAACATCCTGAGGTGTATATTGCAATGGTAAGGGATTTCTTGGTCCGTGGTATAAAAAATCCCCTAAAAGCACACATAATTGAGGCTTTATTTCCTCAGCTTTTTGTACGAGAAATTGCGCGCTTTCCAGTGAACCGTGTATATCTGAAGCAATAAGAATTCTCATAATAATAGCCCGCTATACCTGTTTAGTTGTATTAATAGGAAGAGCTTCTTCTACCAGCATAATAGGGATATCATCACGAATAGGATACATAACCGCGCAAGCCGTACAGGCTAAACCCACGTCAACATTTTCTTCTGTCTTTAAATCTAATTTCCCCTGACAACGCGGACAAGCCAATATGGTCAATAATTCTTTATTCATAATTTTCTCATTTTTATTTGCTGCAAATAAAATTAATTTTTCTCTTCATGTTCCAGTGCCATATCTATGGCAGCTTTAAACAAATCTTCAGAAACTGCCCCGCGCACCACAATATTATTCACAAAGAAGAACGGAGTGCCCTCTACACCCAACTCTTTAGCATGTTTTAAATCATCGCTTAAAATGCCTTTAACTTTTTTACTACGAGCATCTTTACTTAACTTTCTTAAATTTAGCCCCAATGCCTTTGCCTCTGCCTTTAAAAAAGTTTCCCCCTTCTCCATAAGCTCATCACGTTTGGCAAAAATATTTTCATAAAACTTTTGTGCCAAAGCAGGTGCTTGCAAACCAGCAGCAATAACATATTCAGACGCCAAAATGGCTTTAGGGTTAGAACTTATGGGCGTGTGCTTAAATACAATATTCACTTTATCACCATAAGCTTTTTTTAAGCGCGCTAAAGTCGCCGTAGCTTGAGCACAATAAGGGCAGGTAAAATCAGAAAATTCTACTATGGTCACTGGGGCGTTTGCGTCCCCCCAAACGGGCCTATCAGCGATATTAATATTTTTTTCTTCTTTTAAATCATTGCGCCATTGTGCTTCCATATTACGTCTACGTTTAATAACTGAGCCTTCTTGTGCGATGTCTAATATAGCTTCGCTATTGGCACGTAAAATATTCATAATTAAATCTGGACGCTCTTTCAGAATTCTTTGTAATTGTTGAGTAAATTCTGCATCTGAAGCAGCCATAGCCTTAGTTGTTGCTTCAAATGAACCAACAGATATTAAACCTAATAATAACAAAGACAGGCATTTTTTATTCATAAATATCTCCTCAAATTTCATTGCGTTATAAAAGTAATATAATTTGTTCTCAGATTAATGTAAAGTTTTGCAAAAGCATAAAAAAATTTTTGAATGTTTTTTTTACAACACTTTTATTTTTAATAAAAATATTTTCCCTAACAGAGTATGAGGTCAAACCTTCATATTGACCCAAGGCGTTTTTTTACCTATACCTAGACTTAGCAAACGTCATTGTTTCATGTGAAACAATATTTTTTCAAAAAAGGAGACGCTCGTGGCTAGAATCATTGCCATCGCAAATCAAAAAGGCGGTGTGGGAAAAACCACTACTGCCATAAATCTAGCAGCATCACTGGCCGTAATGGAAAAAAAAGTCTTACTTATAGACTGCGACCCTCAAGCTAATACAACCAGCGGTATTGGCATACAACCATCTGAGATTAAAGGCACTGTTTACACTGCTATCTACGACCCCAAAAATGCCATTGACTATGTTATTCCCACTGTGGCTGATTATCTACATATACTACCTGCCACAACAGACCTAGTGGCCATAGAACTTGAACTGGTAGACAAGGTAGGCAGGGAGTACTATTTAAGTGAGTGCCTTGAATCGCTTAACCCACATTTTGAATACATTATCATAGATTGCCCTCCTTCACTCGGGCTTATAACATTAAATGCATTGTGCGGTGCAAAAGAAGTGCTCATTCCCTTACAATGCGAATTTTTTGCCTTAGAAGGCATAGTAAAACTGCTACAAACCTTTGAGCAAGTAAAAAAGCGTTTGAACCCCGGCCTTGCTCTTTTGGGAGTTGTGCTAACCATGTATGACACCAGAAATAACTTAGCGCGCGAAGTGAAAAACGAAGTTCGGCGTTGCTTTCCAGATCACCTTTTTGAAACGGTGGTACCACGAAATGTACGTCTCTCTGAGGCACCTAGCCATGGCAAATCTATCATTCACTATGCTATAAAATCTACTGGTGCTAATGCATATCTTGGGCTTGCCAAAGAAGTTATTTTACGACGCCCTAAAGTAGAGAATAGCGCAAGCTAAATTATCCATTTTTAGCGGAACATTCAAAAACTGTTTTTCTATGAAAATGTTTTTTTCTAATGGTTGCACCGCAACGACATTGAAAAACCAAGAGTCCGCCAATATTGGCATTAGTTAAATGAAATGGATGGATTGGGTCATTTTCCCAATCTTTACTTTCAACACCGCAAGCTTCGCAATGAACATAGGGGTCATAAGGGTATGTGAAATCCCAATACTCTTTTAGTTCATTAAGAGCTTCAAGCGGTTCAGGCTTTAAAAACGGATCCGCCCCAGTTTGCATGCTTTGAGCAACGGATTTAACGTGGCTTTCCACTTTATCCCAAAGCTTTGCAGATAGTTGTACTGACTTTATGTTTCCCTTTTCGTCGACCACATAAAGAATAGGATCTTTATTTGTTTGCATTTTATACCTCCAGATATTTATGAAAAAAGTGAGATTACCATGAGCAATTCACCAAGAATGGGACGCGGCATTGACGCATTATGGAGCAGTAGTGAAACTACAGAGAAAAAAAACGATGCTACCACTCTTGCCATCACTGACCTTATTCCAAACCCTAACCAACCTAGGCGCAAATTCAACGAAGCAGCATTGGATGAACTAGCAGCTTCTATTAAAGAGCAAGGAATCATCCAACCTATACTTGTTAGACCTAAAGCGCACAGCAAAAACTACGAAATTGTAGCCGGTGAACGTCGCTATAGAGCTGCTCAAAAAGCTGGACTCAGCGAAGTTCCTGTCTTCATCAAAGAAATGACTGATGAAGAAGTTATGGCAGCGGCTCTTATCGAAAATATTCAGCGCGAAGATCTTACTCCCATTGAGGAAGCTTTGGCTTTACAAAAACTTCGCGAAGAGTGTGGCATAACCCAAGATGAGCTTGCCAAACGCCTTGGTAAAAGCCGCTCTGCTCTTGCCAATACCTTACGTCTTTTACAACTAAGTACAGGCATGCAAGAAACACTTAATAAAGGCGATATACAAGCTGGGCATGCCAGAACCTTACTTAGCTTGCAAGGCAACGATGACGCCCAAAATAATTTGCATGAGCATATTTTACAACATGCCCTAAGCGTTCGCGATGCCGAGGCAGCCGTTGCCTTTTTTAAAGAACAAAAAATATTCCCATGGGACAAAACAGAGCAAACTAATGAAACGCCAGCTCAAGCCCAAGAAGAAAATTTACCTCAAAACCCCATAGAACAAATTAAAGCTAAAAAAGTAAATAGAAGCAAATCTTCTTATTTAAAAAATCTACAAGAAAATTTAAAAAATCATCTTGCCATCAAAACTTCTATCAGTGGTACTGAAGAAAGAGGTCGCATTACCCTAACCTACACAAATGCAGAAGAGCTCATGCATTTGCTTTTGCGAATGGGTATTGAACAAAGCACACAAAATAATTTAGATGATGGCACGTTTCCCGTGAAACAGTAAAAAAACATAAGGCATGGCACACACCATGCCTTATGTTTTTTTAATCACACATGCAAACATACCCTCTAAAAAAATATGCTCAAAAGGCGTTTGCCAACTATACACAACTTCGGCGCTTACGTTATTATCTAAAAACTCTGCTATCAAATTTTCATTTTCAGCTGGATTATATGTACAGGTCATATACACTAAAAAACTACCAGTCTTGAGAAAGCCAAAAGCTTCTTGTACAATATTTCTTTGTATAGTTATGAGAGACTGAATATCATCATAAGTTCTATGAAGACGAATTTCAGGCCTTCGAGCTAGTGTACCAAATCCAGTGCAAGGTGCATCTAGCAAAATATTTCCCGTCCAAAAGCCTTCTTTAAAATTATGCCAAGATTTTTCTGCGCCACCAAGCACTAGCATTGGGAGGTCTAAATTTAACCGCGCACAATTATCTTGAAGTAAAGAAAGCCTTGAAAAAGAAATATCGGAAGCCAGTGTTACTGATATATCTTGTTCTAACAAAGCTATTGTTTTACCACCCTGCCCTGCACAAGCATCCCACCATACATCATCTTTTAACTCAGGGACATTGTCAAAACAGCGCTGTAACACTTCTTGAGAGCCAGCAGCCTGCCAAGAAAATGCTCCCTTTTCGTGCCAAGTCTGCATGGGAATACTTAAAGCTTCACGTGAAACATTACCTCCCAAAAATACATATCCGCTATGTCCCACTGGCTTTGCATGTTCTTGCTGCATAAAAAAATTATTTAAAACATTAAAAGAAGGATGCTTTGGGTTAAGACGAATGGCAACATTTGGCCGCTGTAAGCATTTAGCCATTAAAATTTTGGCTATATCTTCACCATAAGCTTTCACAAAATACCCGTGCAACCATCTAGGTAAAGAGTAAAAATCTGCCTCTTTTTTGTAGCATGATATATCATGAAAATTATTTTTTGACTGCACAAGATTGCGTAACGCGCCATTAACCACATTAGCTAATTTTTGTCCGAAAAGAGTTTTACAATATGTCACAGCAGTATGAACAGAAGCATGATCAGGAACGCGTTCAAGAAAAAGGATACTGTATAATGCCACACGCAAAATCATTTGCACAGCTTCAGGTAATTTTTGACGCTTGGCAAGCACGTTATCTAAAAGAGCATCTAAACGAAAATAAAACCTCAAAGTGCCATACACTAGCTCTGTACACAAAGCCTGATTTTTTAACTCTAATCCATGTTTTCGCAAAGCCAAGTCCAAGGCAGCTTGCGAATGCATACCTTTGAGCACATCTAAAAGAGCTTCAACAGCGACATGTCGAGGATCACATAAAACACCTTGATTGGCCGCAATAAATTTTTTATGTTTAGCCATTTGTTGCGTCATCCTCTGACTGCATCGTTGACGGCTCCACAAAAAGCTCTAATGCTTCTACTAAAAGCTGCACATCTACTGCTGTATTAAAACAGGGACCAAAAGGACGAGTATTAATAATGCCGAAAACTGGTAAGGGATAGGTATCTTGAATGCCAGAAGTGAGATCTCGTTCACAGGCTACAGCAAGAATTAGTTTTGGTTTTGTTTCGACAACAATCTTTCTTGCTATGGTGCCGCCAGTGGCAATAACCACAGAAAAGCCCCAAGCATCGCGTAAATCCAAAATGGCGCCCAAGGCACAATTGCCGCAGCGTTTGCATAAATCAGAATTCAAAGTGAGTCGATGTGGGCAAGAAGCATTTTGTATGCAATGAGGCAAAAGCAAAAGGACGTTCTTGGCAGCAACTTTGCTTTGCTTCTTGGTTAGCTTTCCAAGAACCATTTCATTATTTACTTTTACAAAAGACAGGCGGATTTTTTCACGTGAAACACCCACCGCCCTACCCAGTAAATCCATAAGAGGAAACATGAGCTTTACAGTAAGACCATGTACTTTACTTAAACCAAGAAAACTTTTGCCTGTATAAACATAATAAACAAGTGCAAAGCATAACCATGCCACACACAAAATCAGTATAGCAGAACCTACCCCAAGCACTACAGGTAAATAAGAATGAATGGCAGAAAAACCCACATAAGGTATAAACCACGCCAAAAGAATAAAAAGACACACCAACACGCAAGAGCCGCACATAAGTGAGATAAAAAGCCATTTACCTACACCACCATAAAGAGATTTAGGTAAAGAATGAGGATTTTTTTCCCATCGCCACATAGAGTTATTTCCCTTGCATTTGCGCTAGCAATCCAACGCCCTTTTCAAGATATCCCCGTCCAAAAGCTTCCGCTGTCATTTCATTTTTACTTACAGGGCGAACATTTTGCAAAATATACCATTTATCCAAAGTGGCAACAGCCAGTGTTCCATCATCAAGGCGCCATATTTCACCACACTTTGGCTTTTTTTCAACACTACCCGCATATTCGGCCATATTTTCGATATCAGAGCCTATACGCCCTGGCGCAAGCTTAATATCGCAATTTTCTTTTTCAGGCCTTATAATTCGTGCTTGTGCACCTGGCCAAGAAGTGACTGCTCGTATTTGCGCATGCACTTCACTAGCTTTTTGTTGCCAAAAAATAATACCATCTTCTTTGCGCATTTTAGGTGCATGTGTAAAAAGCTCATGATCTTGTACCTGACAATGCATTTCACCCTGCTCTAAAAAAACATCTAAAACATGTATAAGGCTACGCGCCCCAAGTTCAGCTAAAACATCATGCAAACTATCGGACGTGTGCTCACCTATATCAATGCAATCTTTTCTATATACAGGGCCACTATCAAGGCCTGCCTCCATACGCATTATGGAAACGCCCGTTTCTTTATGTCCATCTAGTATGGCTCTCTGAATGGGCGCAGCACCTCTATATAAAGGAAGTAAAGAGGCATGCACATTAATGGGGGCAAATTTTGCTATGTCTAAAACCCTTTGAGGCAAGATAAGCCCATAAGCAGCAACAACTAAAATGTCAGGTTTTAAAGATGCAAGAAATTCTTGATCAGAACTATCTTTGAAATGAAGGGGCTGATAGACAGGGATATTATTTTCAAGTGCGGTAATCTTTACAGCTGGTGAAACTAATTTTTTGCCACGTCCTGCTGGTCTGTCAGGTTGACAATAGACAGCTTTGATGTTGCATCCCTTATAAGCTAAGAGCTTTTCTAAGATATGAGCTGCAAAGGGAGGGGTTCCCATAAAGACAATTTGTAAAACTTCAGACATAGACAGCCTCATTTAGGCGCGCTTGAGATTCTTTTTAACTTTACTTTCCAATAAAGAACGACGCAAACGACTTATATGATCTATAAAAAGGACACCTTGCAAGTGATCAAATTCGTGCTGAATTACAATGGCTTTGAAACCATCCCAAATTTCATCAAAAGTGGCACCTTCAAGGTTGCTATAACGTACGCGCACTGTTTCGTGTCTCTTTACGTCTGCACGATAATTAAAAGGCACAGAAAGGCAGCCTTCTTGCTCACTCTTAATTACCTCACCTAGCAATTCCAATTCTGGATTTACTAAAACTATAAGTTCAGCTTCTTCCTCTTTAGGTGAAGCGTCCATAACAATAAGTCGTATGCTATGTCCCACCTGAGGCGCAGCAAGCCCCACACCCGGAGCTTCGTACATGGTTTCCACCATATCTTCCACAAGTTTAACAATGGTATCGTCAATAGCAGTTATGGGTGTACATACCTGAGACAAAATAGGATCTGGGTAGGTGCGTAATTCTAAAAGAGCCATATAAACCTCAAAAAATCCTTGGAGAAAGCTAAATTATATATAAAAAAACTCTCATAAGACGTTGGGGGGAAGCCTTTCAGCTTTCCCCCCAAAAACTTCTTATAAATCAGCTTAACTTAGACAGTAAAATTCATCTACTCTACTATATAAGATTAAAAAAATATCTGTAAAGACAAAAGCCCTATTCTGTGGGTGCAGGTTTTTCACGCAAACGTAAACCCAAGTCACGCAATTGACGCGAAGAAACATCACCAGGAGCATTAGTCAAAAGACAGGTGGCTTTTTGTGTTTTGGGGAAGGCAATAACATCTCGAATGCTAGGAGCTTCACACAAAAGCATTATAAGTCTGTCTAGACCAAAGGCAATACCACCATGAGGCGGAGCACCATGCTCAAGAGCATTAATTAAAAATCCAAATTGCTCCTCAGCATCTTCTTCTGAGAAACCCAAAGCTTTAAACATATCTCTTTGTACTTGACCACTATGAATACGAATGGAGCCACCCCCTACCTCGCTGCCATTCAAGACCATATCATAGGCTCTGGCTTTGGCTTTGGCAGGTTCTGTGCGCATAAGCTCCATATGTCCCACCGCAGGCGATGTGAAGGGATGGTGGCAAGCCACATAGCGATTTTCTTCGCTGTCGTATTCATATAAAGGAAAGTCAGTTACCCAAAGGAAATTAAAAGTATTTTCAGAAATAAGCTTTAAATAACTTCCTAAATGTACGCGTAAATTACCAAGCGCGGCATTGACCATGCCACTTTCCCCTGCTTGGAAGAAAGCAATATCTCCTACTTGTAAATCAAGCGCGTTTTTAATGGCTTCTTTTTCTTCATCAGAAAGAAATTTAGCAATAGGTGATTGCCATTCATTTTCACGAACTTTAATCCATGCCAAGCCCTGTGCTCCATAAATTTTCACAAATTCCGTGAAATCATCTATTTCTTTACGAGAAAGACTTTCACCGCCGGGAACCTTCATAG
>CAZBDD010000026.1:0-11358 GCA_964490475.1 uncultured Desulfovibrionaceae bacterium | reverse complement strand
TCTGAGAGGGGGAACTTTTTTTTCCTAAAAAAAGTTCCCCCTCTCAGGAAAAAATTAATCAACACGCCCATAAACATACAATTTAGCCAAAGTGGTCAAAACCACCACCAGATCGCACACGCTCCCCATTAAGTTCTATATAACCACATTCTGTAAGGGTACCGATGCTACGCAACTTCGGTAATGCGGCATGTAAGATGGGTAATAATTTGGGGACACAAGCCCCAAGCAAGGCATAGTCTTCACCGCCAAGCCAAGCTTGCTCCACAGCACAGCGCTTATTTTCATGAGCATGACGTACCACCTCTTCATGTAACGAGGCTGTGGGAATGACAATTTGTGCTCCTAATCCTCTTTGCCCTTGCTGTCCTAAAAGTCTGGGCACGTCACGGCAAAGCCCGTCGGAAATATCCATGAGTACAGGGGGGCGCATTTGAATATTTGAACGCGCTATAATAAGTCCTGCCTCTATAAGTGGTTGCGGAAAAAGATGCGCTGCACAGGCAACAGGCCAAGACTTTTTTGCCTTTGTACCGTGTTTTTCTAGCTCTTCTAAGCCAATGCGCGCCAGTCCTACATCTCCCACCACAAAAAGAGTATCGCCGGGCATGGCACCGCCGCGTGTTAAAAAAGATAAGGGGGTTTCACCAAGATGTTTATTATTTACACATTCGCCCCAAATGGTGATACAAATATGCAAGGTATCAGTCTTAGAAAGATCACCGCCACTAAGCACTAAGGAGTGATTTTTAGCCAAATGTGCCATACCAGAAAAAAAGTCTTCTAGCCATGACATTTCTGTATGCGCAGGAAGTCCAAGACCAAGACTAAAGCCTAGAGGGCGTGCCCCCATGGCGGCTATATCGCTTAAATTCACGGCAAGGGCTTTATGTCCCACCTCTTGAGGGCTAAAATAAGAATTGCGAAAATGGACATTTTCTATAAAAAGGTCTGTACTTACACATATACTATTTTGCACGCGTACAATACTGCAATCATCTCCACGGCCAAGCACTAAGGAGGGGTGAGTATTGGGAAAATAGTTTTCCAGCGTTTTTAAAATATGATCTTCTGAAAGCGCTGTCATACTTCTCTCTATTCTTCTAAACGTAGAAAATCCTTAAGAATGGTTTTAATACCAAAACCTGCAAAATTAACCTGATATTTGTCCGGTGGCAAAAATTTTATCATTTTACCGCGTCCAAAAATTTTATGATGGCAATACCCCAAGCGTGTGCCACTTTCTGTAGATACTGTCGCAGTTGCAGCCAAGTTCACAGGCTGTTTTTCTAATTTATCACGAGGAGGAAGCAAACGCACAGGCGCCGATGGGCTGTGTCCATCACTTCTTATATAAGCATTATTTTCTCCCCGTCTACACAGCTTGCCATTATAACTTTCAAACCATTCTTCGCAAAGACCATGGGGAAACTCGCGCACAAAGGGACTAGGGCTCGCTGGCATAGCACCAGCATTACGCATATAAATGGTGGAGGGCGCATAGAGCTCCAGGCATTGACGCGCTCTGGTGCAGGCCACATACATAAGGCGCCGCTCTTCTTCAAAGCTTTCTAAGTCTGTATTAGCGTGTCGCGAAGGGAAACGATCTTCTACTAAATCTAATAAAAGTACTGCGTTCCACTCTAAGCCCTTGGCAGAGTGAATGGTGGAAAGCGTTATGCATTGTTCCTCTTCCTCTTTATCTTCCGAGGCTTCTAAGACTAAATCAGCAATAAAAAGGTCTAACTCTTTATAGGAGGAAGCCATTTGTTGTATTTCTTCTAATCCTTGTAGACGACGTGGCCAGTCATCAGGGTATTGTATTTCAAGGCGTGGCTTGTATTGCGTAAGCAATGCTTCCATATGTTGCTCAGGCTTTTGAGCAGATTGGCGCAACGTATCTAAAAAGCGCATATCATCTAAGAAGTCTGGAAACTTCGCAAAAGATTTTTCTGTGGCGGCCATATCTCCCGTGGTAGCCACAGCATACAATTTTTGCATGGTTTTTTTGCCTATACCCTTGTGCAACATGGCTACCCGTTCAAAAGCAGACATATCGAAAGGGTTTATAATAAGCCGCGCATAAGCTAAAACATCTTTAATATGAGATGCTTCAGAAAGGCGCAAACCCCCATATTTACGGAAGGAGATACCTTCTCGCTGTAGCAAAGCTTCCACCGTATATGAGTGAAAACCAGCGCGAAAGAGTACCGCAATTTCGTGGGGTAAATGGTCTTTTAGTAATGCCTTAATGCGCTTTACTATTAAATCTGCCTGCGAGCGATCACTGGCAGGTTGGTATAGTGTCACGCATTGTCCACCCTTCTTTGTGGTGAAAAGCTTTTTATCGTAAGAATGCGCTGCATTGCGCAATAAACTATTAGCCACATCTAAAATAGGCTGTGTGGATCTATAATTTTCTTCTAGAGTGATTACTTTGGTGCCGGGGAAATTTTTGGGAAAATCCAAAATGTTTTGCACATTGGCCCCGCGAAAAGCGTAGATGGACTGAGCATCGTCTCCTACAGCCATCACATTACCGGAACCGCCGTATTCTTTTGCTCCTAAAAGACGCACTAAACGAGCCTGCACTAAGTTCGTATCTTGATATTCATCTACCATAATATGACTATAGCGCTGGCGTAAATACTGTATCTCCGGCCTGTTTTCTTGTAATAACGCTTCTAACTCAAAGAGTAAATCGTCATAATCAAGCAAACCGTGAGTGCGCCGAAACTCAGTATATGCCGTATCAATTTTCTCCAATGCTTCGCCATGAGGTAAAAGATGCGTTGCTTCACGGCGTAACACTTCTTCAATGGAAATTTCTTTATTGCGCGCCTTGCTTAAAATACCCACAATGGTTTGACTTTTAGGGAAAGATCTATCGCCCTTACTTACGCCTAAAGAATCTTTGCAATGGGCAATGGCTGCGGTGATGTCTGCACTATCCATAATAGAAAAATGGCGCCCTTCTAACCAAGCGGGTCGATATTGCCGCAGTACACCGTAAGCAAAAGCGTGAAAGGTTCCCCCCTGAACCCCCATAAGGCCACGTTCTAACAATAGAGAAGCTCTTTCAAGCATTTCTTGTGCGGCCTTGCGCGTAAAGGTGAGTAACAGCATAGAAGTAGGCGCTACGCCCTGTTCGCAAAGCCATGCTAAGCGGTATACTATAGTGCGTGTTTTGCCAGAACCTGCGCCAGCTATAACCAATACTGCGCCATCGGCAGCTGTGGCAGCGGCATGTTGTGCCTTATTAAGGCTTTTTTCATAATCAATCATGAAGGTATAATACAAGCTAGCATTGACATAGGCAAGAGGGGAGTTTACTATCCCGTACTGTGCTATAAAGATTTTTTTGAGGTTATTAAGGAGAATACACCATGTCCGCAACGAAAGATACTTTTACCCAAAGCATCAATGCTGTTTTAGAAGTAGTTATGTTTGAAAACTGGCTGCGCTTTTACTTTATTACCGAAGAAGATGGCAAGGATGCCTTGTATATAACCATACCTGAACAAGGGGTTAATCGCATTAAAGAACTTTACCCCCATTTGCACCCTTTAGCAGAAACAGTCAATAATAAGGAAGTTACCTTTGACTCTTCCCGTGCCGCCGTATGCGAACATGTGTTGGTAGAAGTAGACGGCAAGAGTATTCCTAAAGAAATGTCAAATACTGTTTTTGACAGCATTACCTTTCAGGTAGAGCTACAGCTTTTTAATACTTGGGTACAAGCGCATGAAGAGCAACTTGACGAAAGCTTTTTAGAGTTTGGCGCATGGCGCAATTTCTTTTCTCAATGGCGCCAAACCGATACAGTAAAAGAACTTGCCCTTAAAATGATGGCCACTGCCAATATGCCCACATCTGAAAGCGGGCCTGAAACAGTGCAATAACAGTTTTTAAAAAAATACTATTATCAAGACTCCTGCATGCTATAGAGTGCAGGAGTCTTGTACTATTTTTAAGGAGACACTGATTAAATACCCTTTTAAGACTCCTGCATAATTAAAGAATCATGGATTGCTTCGTCGCTGTGCTCCTCGTAATGACTTGGTATTACAACAAAAGATATTGCGAGCGAAGCGAAGCAACAATCCACGCATTTGTAATTGTGCAGAGGTCTCACATAAGTATTAGTAGTCAGTGTAGTCAATCATAGTATTTTCCTATGAATTTACGGCAAACTACTTCTTTTCTAACATAGCTCTAGTGCAAGTAAGGAAACTTTCCAGTAAATTTTCTGAAGGTTGTAAGAAACCTAGGTGAACAGTACGCATAATCCCCACCAAGGACGAAGATAAAATGCACGCCACATCAGTGGCATTTATATCACAGCGAATGAGGCCTTCTTTTTGCCCTTTTTCAATGCAAATTTTAAAATTTTCATCCAATAGGCTAAAAAGAGCTTGTACATGCTCAAAAGCTTTGCTGTCAGGCTCCCCATAGCAACCGGGGGCATCGCGTAAAAGCAAAGCAAAGTCAGCATTATTTTTACATACAAAAGAATATACGCTCTTGATCACACATTGTACGCGTTGTATGCCATCTTCTTCTTGATGCATATCTAGATAGCTATACACTTCGTCTAGCATTTTTTTGCGTAAGCGTATAATCAAAGCAATAAAAAGTTCTTCCTTACTCTTGAAGTGTCGAAAAATTGTGCCTTCTGCCACCTTTGCCTCTTGGGCCAATACTAATGTGGACGTGCGAGCATAGCCATTTTTGGCAAATAAACGTGCTGCTGTTTCTAAAATAATTTCTTTCTTCATAGATAAACCTTGTTTACATAGATATATCGCATATATCTATATTTGACTGCTGATATTAATGGTGTAAAGCCCCATGCTGGGCTTGTCATCATCTGTTAACTCTCATCACTCCCTGTACTGTCAGCATTATCACCAAGACGCGCCAAGCGCGCCGCCTCTTGCTTGCGTTCCCGCGTGCCTTTAGGTTTTCTTGCCTCAAAATCTTCACTGCGCTCTTGTTGGCGACAAAACACAAGAAAGCCTGTATGTGCTACCATACGGTCATTGGGGCGCAAGCGATCTGCAATGGGTTTCCAATGGCGTAATAATAATTCACATACTTCTATCTCATCAAAGGGGCCACGTTCAAGACCCAACAGAAGTCTACTGACTTGATCCACAGTGGGTAATAAAAATGCTAGAGAAGCCCCTGGACGTACAGCTTTTACCACGTGATCTAAGTAATCCCATGGAGTACGCACATCTAAAAATAAAGCATCGGCTCCTTCCACAGTAAAGCCTTCAGCTATATCTCTATGGTGTAAGGTGACATTTTCTCCAACGCCAGCCCACTGCAAATTGCGCCGTACCAATTTATGAAACTCTTCTCTGGCTTCATAGGTATGCACATGCCCTGTTTTTCCTGAAAACCATGATAATCCAAGGGTTAAAGCGCCTGAACCTGAACCAGCTTCAATAATGGTTCGCCCTTCACCCGCTCCAAGACGCATGCAAATATAGGCAATATCTTTAGGATAAATAATTTGGGTTTGACGTTTTACACCCTTTAATAAATCGTGCAAATGGGGTTCTTGTAATCGCAAAGGTACACCAAGAGTGGTATACACTTCAGAACCATAGTGTGCTTGTGCCACATCGGCCATGGATAAAATACCATCACCACTGTGCCAATCTTGACCTTCCTCTACTCTTTTTAAGTGCCTTTTTCCCTTAGGGGTAACAATAATAACAAGCGAACCGTAAGCTGGCATATATATCCTACTTTTTTTAAATAGCTGTCCATGCTTTGTGGAAAGAGTTTTCCACAACAACATAGTAAGATTTTGTAAAATGTACTTTCCTCATAGTATGAGTACTGCACAATTATTTTTTACATAAGATTTGTTGTACAATAAAAAATGCTATGAAAACCTATAAATACGAAAGTATATCGTTTAGTGGTAAAGCTTTTTTCTTTGCCAAGAACGCATCTTTTATACATTCAAAATAAAGACATGAAAAATCTAGTTTTTACTGCGCTAGCGATACATAAGCAGTAGATTTTTTTGTCACACCTAAAACAGATGGCATACTTTCCTTCACGGGATTAAGCGTATGTCTATTATTTCCCTCATAGTACGGGATGGCAGGTGGAGCCCCATAAGGATCATACGCAGGATACGTGGGTGTTGCAGGATATGTGGGCACACCAGGATAGGGTTGCTGCGCATTGGGGTCTGTGGTAGTGCCTGCTCCAGGAACATAATTCCCGCTTTCATCTACATAGCCGCCGTCTGCATAGCTATAGGGCATTTGTGCAGTGCCTTCATGAGGCATATCATTTCTAAAACCTAATCCATTATGTACAGTAATATTATCCGGCTTCACAAAGTCTTCTTTAGGGTATAAAGGCTCTACTATTTTGCGATACTCCACAAAAGCGGGTAAGGCTGTCGAACCACCGGTTTCACCACGTCCTAGGCGTTGTAATTGGTCATAGCCTATATAAACAGAAGAAACCAATTGTGGTGTGAAACCAATAAACCATGTATCTTTTTCATCATTGGTGGTGCCTGTTTTTCCGGCCACAAATTTATTAAGTACACGAGCTCTGCCTGCGGTACCATTGGTAACAACCTTTTTCAAAAGCGATGCCATGATATAGGCATTTTCTGGGCTCACAGCCTGCCAATGTTCTGGCTCTTGTTTATAGATTTCTCGCCCATTAACATCTTTAATAGATACAATAATACGTGGCCGCGCAGCCCACCCTTGATAAGCAAAGGCCGTAAAAGCCTGCGCCATATTTAAGGGCGAAACCGCCACTGCTCCTAAGCTGATGGGCAGTGCGCGCGGAAAATCCGGTGTTAATCCCAAAGCCTTTGCCCTGTCAATAACCGAATCTATGCCTATATAATCTGTTACACGTACGGTGCACACATTGCGCGACAAAGCCAAGGCTGTGGACAAAGGAATGGGGCCTTTAAATTTATGGTCATAGTTAGAGGGACTCCACACTTGGCGTGTGCCGGGTACCTGATAGGTAAAAGGCAAGTCGGGTACCAAGGTAGCAGCGCTAAAGCCTCTATCAAGGGCTGCAGAATAGACAATGGGTTTAAATGCAGACCCAGGCTGTCTTTCACTTTGCACAGCACGGTTAAAATGGCTTTCACCAAATTCATATCCCCCTACCAAGGCCACCACATCGCCAGTGTCTGGCTCAATGGAAACTAGGGCTCCTTGTGCCACAGGCATTTGTTGTAAGGCTAAAGGAATAGGCACCCCAGGTTTGGTTGCACCGGGATCATAAAGTGCTTCTTTGAAAACTTTTTTTCCTTTTTCCGTGACTTCTTTACCCTTGCTGTCAGGTTGAGAAAGCCAAATAACATCACCTACTTCTAACACTTTTCTGGCATCACTAATGGTATAGCTTTGACGCTTTCTGGGGTCTATATGTCTTGCCCATCGCATGGTGCTCACATTAACAGAACCCACATAGCCAGCACCTAGACCAATGGTAGCACTTTTGGCCGACACTTGTGTTACCAAACCGCGCACCCATACTCCACCAAGAAGATCATAAGGGGAAAATTTCTTTTTCTCTAAATAGGCAGAAATTTGATCTACCGGCACTCTTTGCACCGGCCCGCGATACCCTTGGCGGCGTGCCAAAGCTTCCAAAGCGGAGCGTAAGCCCAAAGCTGCAGCATCTTGATGCACAGGGTCCATGGCCGTTGTAACCGTTAGGCCTGCTTCATATACATAGTCTGCACCAAATTTATTACTTTTCAAGCCCATTATTTTCATATTTTCTTCACTGAAAAATTCAATGAGCAGACGACGCACTTCTTCCATGTACCATCCGGCGGCGCCCAATTTGGTTTCGGGCATTGTCCAGTACACCAGAGGCTCTTTAATGGCTTGTTGGTATTCTTCTTCACTAATCCATTTCAGTTCACGTAATCGCCCAAGTACATACATTTGCCTGTTCTTGGCCACTTGTGGATAGCGGAAAGGATTATAACGACTGGGTGCTTGAGGCATGCCTGCCAACAATGCACTTTCGGCTAAGGTAATATCAGTGGCATGTTTACCAAAATAGGTACGAGCCGCTGCTTCTACTCCATAAGCTTTTTGTCCTAAAAATATTTGATTCAGGTAAATACTTAAAATTTGATCTTTGGTAAGTTCTCTTTCCAGCCTATAGGCTAACACCGCTTCTTTTAATTTACGCTTGTAGCTTTTTTCTGGGGTCAGCAAAAGTTGCTTAATAACCTGTTGCGTTATGGTACTGCCCCCTTGAGTGTTTCTGCCGCTTTTAAAGTTGACTATAGCTGCACGCATAATAGCCATGGGATCAACTCCGGCATGCTGATAAAAGCTATCATCCTCCGCAGCTAAAAAAGCTTTTGTAATGTGCGAAGACATTTGTTCTAAGGGGACCATAAAGCGTTTTTCATTAAATAAGCTCCCCAGCGGTGTGCCATCTCTGGCTAAAACCATGGTGGCTTGCGGGGGATGAAAGTTTGCCAATTGTTCTGTGGTAGGTAAATCGCGCGCGGCCCAATAAAAAAGCCCCACAACTCCCATAACTCCAACAATACCTCCTAAACAAAGAAGTACGAGGAAGGATAAAAACATATTTTTAAAAAAAATTCCGATTTTCATAAGTAAGTACCGTATGTTTGTGTTTTTTTTAAGCACACAAAAGTCATGTAAGATTTTCCGGCGCAGTATATGCTCAAAATGCATTTTGCGCAACTCAGGAAAAAATGCATAAATTTTACTTCCTCTTCAGGTATTTTCGTGCATGGCACAGAGGGATTTTTTTTATGAAAGCACAGCTTCCCCCACAAAAAAGACCTGTCTTTGTGAATACTACAATAATATTCTTGCGCTCTTATCCACTCTTTGGCATACTATGCCATGGCACGCAAAAAACTCCCTCCACAACGCTGGCTTTGGCTTGACGTTCTTCTAGGTATTGCCGTGCTCTTTCTAATATTTTTCTTTTGGGACTATATCCAAAAACAAAATACCTTACCCAAAACATGGCAATGGCAAGACTTATGGAAGTACTTTCTCTGGCAAGATGAGGAAGGATGGCATCTAGGCCTCTTTATCCATGGCCTTATCGCCACTTTAAAAGTGGGTTTTTGGGCAGGTTTTTTAGCTCTTTGCGTAGGTCTTTGCCTTGGCACTTATTTAGCCACAAAATCCCGCGGACTCATGCCGTATTTCCTCTCTAGCTTAGTGATATTTTTGCGTAATACTCCACCTTTAGTATTGCTTTTCTTATTATATTTTCTTACCAGTGAAAACACTCTTGCCTTCATGGGAAATCTGTTACGAGCTGCTCCTTCATGGGTGCAAAGCTGTGTAGCCGTAATTTTTGCCACCCCGAATACCTTAGACAGAATGTTAGCAGCTGTACTTACCTTAGGCTTGTATCAAGGGGCTTATGTTGCTGAAATAATACGTAGTGGTCTACAAAGTTTACCACAAGGTCAATGGGATGCTGGGGCAGCCTTAGGTTTTTCGCGCCATCAGCAACTTTTTGCCGTACTTTTACCTCAAGCTCTCCCCATCATGTTGCCCCCTTTAGCAGGGCAATATGTTTCTATTTTCAAAGATTCTGCTTTGGCTTCTCTTATTTCTGTACCCGAATTGACCTTTCAAGGTATGGAAATTGTTGCTATCACCCGCTTACCTTTTGAGACATGGATATGCATTCTTCTTTTATATTTAATTATTTCTCTTGTTTGTACGCGTACTTTTGCTTATGCGGAAAGGCGTCTGCAGTGGTATAAAAAAACATAGTAAATTACTTTTTCCCACACCTTTAAAAGATATATCTGCTTTTTTATTTTGCAAGAGCCTTTGCAAATTCTACAAAACCATACTTGAAATAATTTTACAGCTGTTTTACTTTTTGTGTAGCAGCTTGTGTCTAATGTTTTCACGAAAAATACCGAAGTATAGCATGAGGTATTTATGTCATCTGTATGTTTTTCTTTGCCAGATATCCTTTGGGATCAAAAAGCAATATGTATACTTCCACAAACCGAACAGGAAAAAAACATTGTTGCATTGGTAAAACAATACTTTGCGCATAGCACTTCTGAAATATGCTCCGCAAGCCTTAGCAAAATACTTGATGCTATGCATTCACCATATGCGCAAAAGCACGCAGGGCACATAAACATACAGCATCTCTTAATTGTACAAACAGCCAATGAAATATTGGATGCAGAGGGAGATGCGATGGCGCGCATTTGTGCCGCACAAGGAAGCCCTTTTGTTTGTGTAGAAGGGTGTTGCGGGTGCTGTCATCAATTGGTGCTTTGTTCTGCGCTAGAAGCGGCGCTTATGGTAACCTATTTGATAGAGCACACACAAAAAAGAAAATATTTTTTGCAAACATGGCCTTTATGGCAAGCTAAAGCGCAAGACATAAGTGCATCTTATATGGCGTGGGGACGAGCTTTTTACGGGCAAGGCGTAGATGACGGAAGCCATAAACGGGAAGATTACAGCATTGCATGCCCTTTTTTAGACCATAAAGGTATGTGTATTGTCTATACTGTGCGTCCACACGCTTGTCGTTCTAGCGTGGCGGTAGATACGCGTTGCGTAGACGGCCAGATAGAAAATATTGGAGGCAGGCATAATATGCTTTTTTCTTTGTATACAGGGCATCATGGAGCCAGACAGCGTTTATTTCAAGCGCTTTTTCCTCCTCAGCCTGCAACACAGAATCTGACCATGCCTCACATGGTATGGAATATGTTATATGAGGCTACAAAAGCATAAAGATTCTATAGAGTAATATTTTTAAAAAGAATTTTTATGCTTTAAAATATAGTTGAGGCTAGGGCTATGTTTAGATTTTGCTTTTATCTTCCTTGGGGGGAAAATAAAGCTCATAATATTCTTTTAACAGGGCGAAAAAAGACTTAGGAGCGCAACATGAAACTACAAATGAAGTTACTACTACCCATTCTCACCTTGATAGTAATTTTACTTTCTGTGAGTGGCTATGTCAGCTATCAAGATGCAGAGAAGAGTTTAAGCGATAGCATAGTAAAAACGTTTCAAAGAGAAACAGCGGCTTTAGTGCAAGCGGCAGATCAATTTTCGGACCGCTCTATTGCCGATGCAGAGCGTATTGCAAAAAACAATGAATTGATAACATTTTTACAACAAAACAGAAATGATGCCCAAAGCGTGGATCGCATGAGCGAATTATTAGCCCATGAGAAAAGTTTGTACAAAAATATCAATCGCATTGTGCTATTAGATAATAAAGGTGATGTACGTGCTGTTTCCCTTAGCGGTTATGAAAAAATAGGCGGTAATTATAAAAATCGCTCTTATTATA
>CAZBDD010000025.1:2817-11456 GCA_964490475.1 uncultured Desulfovibrionaceae bacterium | reverse complement strand
AATGCAAAAGAAAGTGCCCCGTGGATAAAAGATAGAGGAACTCTTGTTTGCTTACAGAGATATGCTTTTCAATACTTTCAGAGGGAGGACGCGTGATATAGCGCGTGGCCACGTATAAAGGGCGCAAGTGCGGTGCATCTTCGTGGCAAATCCCCTTGGCAAGACTAAGCAACGTGTCTTTTCCGGCTCCCGATGGCCCCATAAGATAGAGAATTCGTCCATTTTGCATAGCTTTTCTCCCATATGAAAAGGGATTTACATTTCTTGAGAAACTTAAACGTACATAAATTGCATGGCACCTATTAAGACTGAATGTCCCATAGTCTAAGATGGCAAAAGAGAGAGGGGGGGACAATTCAAAGGTAGCGCAAAGTCAATAAAAAAGCAAGCCTTTAGAAAAAAACTTTCGTTGTTGTGTTTACTAAATTTTAAGAAAAAGTTGATTAATTATTTTTTCTGAGGGAGTTCTTGGCAGAGATGGAGAGTTTGTCTCAGAACCCTTTCCCCTTAAGAAATAAATGAATCAATATATTCGGAAGGCTACACGGTGCAGAATTTATTTTTCATGTCGTTTTACACAATGTTGGCATAGAGGGGAGGTGGGTGTGCCTTGCGCATGACATTGACGAAAATGTACAAATTCTTTTTTATTCCAAATGGCAAGGGCATGTTCTTCATTCACATTGCCAAAAATTTCAGAATACTGCGCTTGTTGTGAAGGTACATTAAGGTATACGCAAGGAGAAATGTTTCCTTGCGTGTCAATATATAAGCTTTTCTGAATATTTTCTCGACATTCTCCACCTTCGATGGCTATGGGTAAGGTGTAGTGTAAGTGCACATCATATTTTTTAGCCAAGATATCAGCTTGCTGCAAATACTCCTGAGCCTGTAGGAGAGTTTCTGTATGTGTGGGGGCGATGGCTAAATGTGCTAAATGGTCTTCAGCTATATAATCCATAGTGCTAATAATGGCTGTGGAAATACCCAGTTTATGCATAAGTTCAGGCAAGGCTAGCACGGCTTCCATGCGATCTGCTAAAAGAATATAGGCTATATGTAATTCTAAATGCACTGCTAGATGTTTTTTACGTATTTGTTGTAAAAGTAGTATTTTTTCGCAAACTTTTGTAAAATCTGCCCCTTGACGAACAGCATTGCTAGTAGCATCGGTGCCGGCTAAAGAAAAGGCTAAAATATCTATGCCGCTTTTAATAATTTGCAAGGCTGTTTTTTCCGTAAGATGTAAAGCACAAGATGTAGAAGACACTAAACATTCAGCTTTGCGGGCAAAAGCTACCATATCAAAAAAATGCGGATGTAAAAAAGGCTCACCCCACCCTTGCAAATGCACTCGTGTACTTTGTTGCATAAGAGGCCACAAGTTAGCAAAGGTACGCGCTTGCATATGCTGTCCTTGCCAAGTGGAAGCATGGGTAGTGTGTGGACAATAACTACAGCGAGCAGCGCAATGTGAAGTAACTTCTATTTGCAAACAATCCATGGGACGACTTTGAGGGCGTACAAGCTCTTTGAATAATTGCCATATAGAAGCCTCTTTAAATCTCTTGTCAGAAAATATTTCTGGGCCTATGGGCTCTGTTGCAGGTAAGGGAAATTGTAAGTCGGAAGACGCAGACATGATCACAATTCTCCTAGCATGCGTGCCCACCAATTTTTAGAGGAGGGGGATTTTTGCATGGCTTGTTTTTCCCAGCTACTCTGTACCAAGGGGAGATGGGCTTTTGCCCCCCATTTCTTTTTAAAAAAGCGTATGCCTGAATTAATGCCAAGGCCCAAATTGCATTGCGAATAACCGCGGTTTTGAGCCTCTTGTAGTAGAGACCAAAGTAAAGTTTCTGCTACACCGGGGACGGCGCTGGGCAGGCGTAAGGCAAACATATAAAAAGCCATATGCCAAGAGCTAAAATCCCCCACGGTAAAACCTTGCAGGGCGCCACTGGTGTTGTCATAGGCAGAGAAAAGGCATACGTGTTGTGATTGGCGGCAATATCTCTCTAAGCATTGAAAAATGCTTGCCATGGCGGCACTTATTTGAGGGCGGCGTATGTATTGCAATAAAAGCTCTTGATGTTCTCCTGTCCAAAATTGCTCTTTTTTGAAGTGTTGCTCTTGTTGGCCTCCTTCTGTCATTTGTATCGTTATGTGTTTTTGCGCTCGCAGACACATGGAAGCAACATTTTTTTGCTGAGAAAGGGACAAGGGAAGATCAAGTATATAATAAGCATCTTCAGTGATAGTAGCATGTTCGGGGGTGAAGCGTGAACGTGTAGGGGCTAGTACTGTAATGTGCTCTACAATTTCAAGATTAAGCAGGTGAGCGACGGCTTCATCTAAGCGGCTAGGCGTATCTATTCCAGAAAAGCTATAGCCCACCAAAATAGCGTGGGCACCGTTCATGTGAACAGTATAATCCCCCAATATATAAGACGTAGCTGAGCTTACCGCATGTACATAGGGAAGCAGCTGATCCGGTATACGTGCTTGCCATGTGCTTTGTTCAAGATTATGCGTGTTGCATGTTAACATGGTGGTCGCCTTTGTTTGATTATTCATACTGTATGTTTATCAGTATGTTAAATATTCCATAAATATGTATCATGAGCGAAGTTTATACAGAGCGCGTAATTTGTGACTCAGTGTAGGGTATACTTGTGTTACAGTAAAGCCATCTTCTGCTAACATATTACGTAAATTCAGCATATGGGCGGTGCCTACAAAAACAGCCGCGCGGCCTTCTTCTAAAAAAGGGCGCATACGCCGTCGAAAGCGCTCATCTCTTTCATTGATAATGGTGTGGGTTCGTGTGGGAAATTCAGCACTGGTGCCCATAAGTTGTAATAAATCGCCGCGCAAATAAGCTTTGACATTTTGTTTAATCATGCGTGGCCAATGGTGACAGTTTTGAAAATAGTGTACTACACGTTGCGCAGGCACGGCATTAAGGGAAGCAAGTTGCTCTTCCAAACTTTCCATGGCCACGACATTTTTTGCCATATCATGTGCAATATTCCATGCTTCTAAATCCACCGATTGTTGCCAACCTTGTCGTTCTAAGAAGCCTGTCCATAAGGTAAAAAGTGCTGACCATGGTCTGGCATGCGCTAAATACCAGCGCACATCTACACGCCTTTGCGCTTGCATATTTAACAAACGCGCCCACCAACCTTCGGGGCCACGCACACAACGTTCTAGTCGGCGAATATGATGTTCTTGTAAGTGCGTAAGAAGAGGTTGTTGTGTGGGGGTGATGGTCTTGCCTTCTGCCTCGACTATTTGCAAGCTTTGGGCGTCTAATGGGCCTTCGAAAAGAACATGCTCTACATGGTCAAAGAGCGCCCGAAATGAGCGTTCAAAAGAATAGCAAAAGAAATGCGCTGCCCCCCCAATCCACGAAGTACGAGAGCCTTTTTGTATTTTCCATAGCATGGCATAAGGGCGTTGTTCTGGAAAAGAAGCGAAAATTTGTCGTTTAGACTGGCCTACAAAAGCATGCAAATCTTCTTGTTGTGAAGATGTTTTTACGCCCACTGCCGCTAAAAGCAAGGATTGCATATCTTGTTTAAAGACGCTTTGTGTGGTGCCTTCTTGCCATGCCGCGCGCACAAAGGGGAGAGTAGCTTGCCCACCCCATTTCTTTTTAAAACGGGTAATGCCGTCATTGACGCTAAGGCCAAGGTGTAGAAAATCTTTATTTTCTAGACGGCTGAGCTCTAGCATAAAAGCAAAAAGGGCATCAGCAGCATGGGGTGTATAGTAGGCGCGTGAATGAGCACCGAGAATATACGAACTAAAAGCTTTAGGCGCAAAATCTACCAAGAGAGTGGCTGCAAGGTGGCCTTGTTCATCCCATGCATTGAGTAAACGTAAATCAGTGTTTGGGGCTTGCAAAACTGTTGGGGTGGCCATGAAGAGTTTTTTCACCATGGGCGTCATAGAAGGTATCACTCCGCCTGTGGAGTTTGCCACGTTTTCTGTAGCTTCTTGGGCTAGCATTTTGCGGCCTAAAAATTCTGTCCAAAGGCGTCGATGTTCTGGTGTAAATTGGCGTCCCTGTTCTAAGCGCAACGTCCCTTGCGCTTTTTTTACAATGCGTCGCAATTTGGGCGGCACGGCGCTCGTTGCAGGCAAGGTGTAGAAAACGTCATGTTCTTGAATATGCTCTTGATGTAATGGCGGCATTTGTGGCCCTATGGCAAAGCATTGTGTGGCCTGACATTGCGCTAGAGCCTGTTTTTTTGCTTGCAAAAAACTTTGATGGCTGTAAGTGCCGCGCAGGGGGTAGCCTATGAGTGTCAACCAGTCATCGGCATGAAAGCACAGATATTCAGCTGTGTCTGTAGTGTTTTCTACTTTTTGTATGAAGGGTACCCCACCAGATACAGCTTGCATAAAGGCCACGGAATGTTCGGGGACTTTAGCAAGTTTTAGCAGTGCATCAAGCTCTATAGGAGAATGTTTCATGGCTCTTTCCTCAGTTTTTTGTTAAGGAAACTCTTTTCAAATTCTATGTAGCATAAGGCATTTCACCTTGACAAATGCATGAGATTTGAGAAAGTTATATAAAGTAACATTACGAAGTCATTTTTTCTCATATAGTGCTTAAAAGAATAAGGGAAAAATGCTATCTTTGATAGATGCATGACCTCTAGGAAAAAATATGCCAAAAATTTCATTTATTATACCTGTTTGGAACCTTTGGGACATGACAAAGGTCTGTCTTGAAAGCCTAGTGCATTGTTGTGCCAAGGATGGATTGCTCGATCAAATAGAGATTATTGTAGTTGATAATAATTCCAGCGATGCCACAGTTACTGAATTGGCTTCAACATTGCGCGCTCTTGTGCCAAAAACAGGGTATAGTATTGTTCTACCTGAAAATCTAGGTTTCGCAAAGGCCTGTAATATAGGCGCTCAAAAAGCCTCGGGATCATTACTTTTCTTTCTTAATAATGATACGATAATGATCGAAGGCTGTGTGCCCCCTCTTTTGCGCACCTTGGAAATAAACTCAAAGATTGGTGCTGTGGGGCCCTTATTGCTTTACCCTGGTGACAAAGTGCAACATGCAGGTATTTGTCTTAATCCAAGTCTCGAATTAACCTATGCCTATCATCTGTTGCCGGCTAATTATGTGGCTGCACAAAAGCAACGATTTTGGCAAGCCATCACCGGCGCAGCTTTTATGGTGCCCAAAGAACTTTTTGTACAATGCGGTGGTTTTCACGAAGAATACATAAATGGATTTGAAGATTTAGATTTGTGTTGTCAAATCCGTAAAAAAGGCTATGTGCTTACCGTAGCTCACAAAAGTCGCATGTATCATTATACGAGCCAAACCCCAGGGCGCTTTGACCATAATGCAGTCAATGAGGCTCTTTTGGGCAAACGTTGTCCTGGCTTATTTGCGCCAGATCAGCATAAAGTGGCGTTGGAGGCTGACCTCTACCCTCATTTAAACCCTGCTTTAAAACTCTACGTTCGTCTTGCTGAAGCTAAAGAGAAGGCTCTTGATCTTGTTTTTATGCAAAATTTTGATGAAGTTCGATGCCTTGCTCGCCTTGAGAAAGAGCCTTATTGGCTAAACGGATATGAACTTTTAGCACGTTATTATGAAGAAAATCAACGTTGGACAGAAGCCTTGGATATACGATTACAGCAAGCACACCTTGAGCCCTATGGCAAAAACTTTGCATCTTTAGAAGTTTGTGCCGCCCATACTGGTGATACTGACATTATGACTAACGCTAAGCAATACCTCGTTGATTATGCTGAAAAAACACAAGATATAGACGCATTACAACAAAGAGCCTTGCGTTTGCAACAGTGGGCAATAAAAAACAATGATACGGCTTTGGCAAAGCTTTTTGAAACATGGCTACAAGAACATCCCGTAACTTAAGGAAATACTATGAACTACTGGCTTTTTAAAAGTGAAAGGGAGTGTTTTTCTTGGCAAGATTTAGCTAGCGCCCCCAATCAAAGCACTTCTTGGGATGGCGTTCGTAATTATCAGGCGCGCAATTTCATGCGTTCTATGAAAGTTGGTGATAAAGGTTTTTTCTATCATAGCGGAAAAAAGCCTGAAATTGCTGGCATAGTAGAAATTGTACGAGAAGCTTACCCTGACCACACTTCCTGGGAAGAAGGCAATGACCATTTTGATCCAAAATCTACCCCCGACCACCCTTTGTGGTATATGGTGGATGTGCGCCTTGTGCAGGAATTTTCACCGCCTTTGCTTCGCAGTGACTTACGCGAAGAACCAGAATTAGCAGGTATGGAGCTTATGAAAAAAGGAAGCCGCCTTTCTGTGCAAGAAGTCACGCCAGAAGCTTTTGCGCACATTATGACCTTGGTAAAATAAAGACCTCTGCACAATTACAAATGCGTGGATTGCTTCGTCGCTAGGCTCCTCGCAATGATTTGGTATTACAACAAAAGTCATTGCGAGCGAAGTAGCCACCCAACGGGCGCCGAAGGCGTTTGCGTTTGCGAAGAGTAAGCAATTACGCAAATGGACAGTAAAGCATTCATGTATTTTAACGTTTTTTTGGATTACGCAGAGGTCTTTTGCAGTAAAAAGTGCAGGCTTTATTTTATTGAAAACTTTGCCAATCTTTTGTCACGGCTTGATAGCCTTGCTGTGCTAAAGCTTCAGTCATTTGCAGTGCTGAGCGGCTATCGGCAATTTCAAACTGGCCAGTCTCGCCGCCATCTGTGGCTCTTCCGCCCACCAAGGTTGATACACCTGCTGAAACACGCGTGACACCTAGCGGTACCACATGGTCGCGCATAAAAGCACTTTCGCGACTTGATACCGTAATGCCCACACGCGGTAAAAAGCAGCGTACAGCGGTGATATACTGTACAAAGCGTTTGTCATCAAGGGCATGGGGGACGTCAAAATTCCCTTCATGGGGGCACATGCGTGGTACAGAAAGGCTTACTTCCACACCCTGATGTTGCCTTTGCAGCCACCATGCATGCAATCCTGTGCAAAAACCGTCATTTTCTAAGGTGTTAAGTCCTAGCAATGCACCTACGTTAATACTATACATGCCTCCTTGAACTGCCCGTGTGGGGGCTTCTAGGCGATAGGCATAATCGCGTTTTGGGCCAGCAGGGTGTAACCATGCATACAGTTCAGGGTCATATGTTTCTTGAAAAAGGGTCATGCTATCCACGCCATGAGCCACCAGCATGGCATACTCTTCTGAAGACATGGCGTACACTTCAACACCTACAGAAGCAAAATAAGGCTTAATGCGCTGCGCAATACTGGCAATATATTGGGGAGACGCTATTTTTCTGGCATCTCCTGTAAGTAGCAAAATATGTCCAAGGCCAGATTGTGCAATAAAGCGGGCTTCCGCCTCGGCTTCCGCGAGCGAAAGATGGCGCCGGACTTGTTTATTTTTTGCGTTAAAACCACAGTAGCGACATTGATTGGTGCAATGGTCTGAAAGATACAATGGCGTAAACAGATGCACAGCTCGTCCAAAATGTTTACGTGTTTCGGCTTGAGCACGACGAGCCATAGACTCTAAAAATGGTAAAGCTGTGGGGGTGAGTAAGAGTAAGAAATCTTCCAAAAGTAAACGCTCACGCGCAAGTGCCGCCGAAACTTTTTCCGGTGTGACAGAGGCCACAAGGGTATTGCGTCGCTCTGTAGGCCATTGAGCCAATATATCAGAAAAATTTTGCATGGTTTTAATAATCCGTGGGTAAAATACCCTTAAGAAATGTTTTTTTGTGACATGTTTTATAAAAAATTATAAGAGCTTGTTAGCGATCTAAAAAACCTGTCAAAGGCGATGAAGCTACAGCTTCCCCCGTAGAACTTGTGGCGCCAAGCCCTGCACAGTAGGCTTCACGTCCGGCACGTACGGCGGCGGCAAAGGCACCGGCCATAATTGTGGGCTGTGCAGCAGAAGCTATGGCCGTGTTTACAAGGCAAGCAGCAGCGCCCATTTCCATGGCTTCGCAAGCTTCAGATGGTTTTCCAATGCCAGCATCAACAATAATGGGGAGTTCCATTTCTTCTATGAGAATACTAATCATTTCCTTGGTACGTAACCCTCTATTGGTACCGATAGGGGCTCCTAAGGGCATTATGGCAGCGGCTCCGGCATCTGCCAAAGAGCGGGCTACATATAAATCAGGATTCATATAAGGCAAAACCACAAAATCTTCTTTTGCTAATATTTCAGTTGCCTTAGCTGTTTCATAGCCATCTGGTAAAAGGTAGCGCGTGTCACTGATAACTTCAATTTTTATCCAATTGCCACAGCCTGCAGCCTTTGCTAAGCGTGCTAAGCGAACAGCTTCTTGGGCTGTGCGAGCGCCAGAAGTATTCGGTAAAAGTTTCATATGTTTAGGTATGTGGCTAAGTATGCCTTGCTCATGCGTATTTTGTGATGATACGCGGCGTAAAGCTACAGTAATGACATGAGCCGCCGAGGCCGTACACACCTCTGGGATAAGGGCATCGGCTCCGTATTTTCCTGTTCCAATAAAAAGGCGACTAGACAAGGTTTCTCCACCCAATTGCCAACTATGTATGTCCATTAACCGCCTCCTACAAAGTGTAGCACTTCTAAGACATCTTCTTTTTG
>CAZBDD010000025.1:0-2717 GCA_964490475.1 uncultured Desulfovibrionaceae bacterium | reverse complement strand
ATGTCCATTAACCGCCTCCTACAAAGTGTAGCACTTCTAAGACATCTTCTTTTTGTAATATGGTTGTGGCGTATTTTGCACTAAGAATAATATTCATATTCAATTCTACTACCACCGCTGTTGAATCAACATTTTGTAATTCAAGACATTGTAAAAGGGATATGCTATCAGGGATGTCAATTTTTTCCCCGTTAAATATAACTTGCATAAAAAGCCTCTTGTTAAACCCAGTATAAAATATGGGATTTGGCCGCGCCATGGACGCATATATTGACGCTAAAAAACACAGCTCTACCGTTGTAAAACTGCCCTTTAAGTATATTATCACAAAAGGTTAATAGGTCTTTTTGAATAAGCAACTACATAGCTTGCTTAGGATAAAAAGGCAAGGAAAAGCAGAGAGAATAAACTGCTATTGTTGACAATGAGAACAGTACACCGTTGTACGCCCAGCCACCTTAGCTGTATGTAATACAAGGCCACAAGCTTTGCACTCTAAGTTGCTGCGTCCATAAACAAGAAAAGTATTTTGAAAAGAACCAGCATCTCCATGGGCATCGCGATAGTCACGAATGGAGGAACCACATTGAGCTATGGAAAGGAGTAAAACCTCTTGCACTGCTTGCATAAGAGTGGTGATTTGAGTCAAAGTAAGTGTATGAGCTTTGCGTTGTGGGGCAATGCCTGCACGAAAAAGAGCTTCATCAGCATAAATATTACCAATGCCTACCACCAATGATTGGTTGAGTAGCAAAGATTTTATGCCTGCCTTTTTTGCCATATAGAGCTTGGCTAAAGTGGCAGCAGGGTGATCTAAGGGTTCTAAGCCTAGGTTTTGCCAAAATGGCCAAAGTTTTAAAGATTCCGGTGATACTAAGCGAACATAACCAAAGGTGCGTGCATCATCAAAAAAGAGCTGCTTTTCTATACCGCTTTGTGTCAAAGAGAAAATAAGGCGGGTATGTTTTTGTGCTTTATAATGCGCATCATATACAAAAAGGCGCCCCGTCATTTTAAGGTGCACTGCCAGCATATGCGCGTGTGTGGAGTCCTGCTTTTCTAAGGGGGTTAGATGCAATAATGCTAACTTTCCACGTCTGCCCACCGAGGCTATGCGTCGCCCCTGTAATAAATTCAAATCCAACGAGCCTCCACCGCTAGTGTCAAGAGTTCGCGGCAAAAGTAAAGAAACAGCATCAATACTGGCATGGGCTATGAGTGGCTCTAGGGAACGAACGATGGTTTCAACTTCCGGTAATTCTGGCATGATGTAAAGCACGCAAGAGTGCAGACTTTAGCTGCGTTGCTCTTTTTTAGCGGAAGTTTCGGTATTAGAGTTTTGCTTTTTTGAAGATGCCGTCGAAGCTTCACTGGCCTTCTTGCGTGGACGTGAACCTTGAGGCTTTTTTACAGGCTTTTCAGGTTTTTCTTCTAGGTATAACTCAAGTAAACCTTCTGGAGGAAGAATAAGAACTCTTTCCCCTGGCATATCAAAAGAATGGATAAATTCTTCCACAGCAGGAAAAAGAATCTCTTGTCCGCCCACGGCTTTAATGCTCCAGAGCATTTGCTCGTCGGTGGGAAATTCCAACCCGTCTAAAATGCCAATGTCCTTTTCTGTTTCAGCATGTACTACGGTAAAACCTATAATATCATGCAAATAGACTTCGTCGTCTTCAAGGTTTGGCATATGACTACGGTCTACATAAATACGAAAACCACGCAAAGCTTCGGCTTGTGTGCGATCTTGAACATGGGGCAAAGTTAAAAGCGGACGCCCCTTATGCATGCGTATTTTTGCGCCGGAAATTTCGCGCATGGGTTCGCTACCTACTTGCAAGAAGAAGGTATTCCGTAAAAGTTCAGGGGAGTCTGCGTACCAATCTACACAAATCTCCCCCTTAATGCCATGGGGACGTGTTATCGTCCCCATATGAATACGCGTTGTAGCCATAGCCCTCGTCACACTGACTTCTACTGTAATACTACTCTAGAATTTCTAACACAGTACGCTTTTTTGCCTTAGTAGCAGCTGCACCAAGAATGGTACGCATAGCACGGGCTGTTCTGCCTTGCTTGCCAATGACTTTACCAATATCTTCTTTAGCTACTTTCAATTCGAGAACAGAAGTTTGCTCTCCTTCAACTTCTCTCACCTGTACTTGATCAGGCGTGTCTACTAATGCTTTTGCAATGTACTCAATAAGATCTTTCATATGCACCTCCTAGAAGTCAATAATATGGAGGGCGTGTGCTCCTAGCCCATATGCTTTTTGATAAGCGAACGTACAGTATCTGTAGGTTCAGCACCAAGATTAAGCCATTTTTTGATGTTTTCTGCGTCAAGCTTAACATCGGCAGGATCAGTCATGGGGTTGTAATATCCAAGATATTCCAAAGCACGACCGTCACGGCGTGTTTCTGCATTAGCAGCTACTACACGGTAGAAAGGTTTTTTCTTGCTGCCCATGCGTGTGAGTCTAATTTTCACAGCCATTTAAATTCTCCCATTCAATTTTTTACATGATATATATCTTACACCAAAAGGGCAAGAATTATTCATTAAAATTTTAGTGTTAAAACAAATTAAAAGTAGCGCAAAGTTCGTAAAAAGTAAATGTAAAATATTATAGTATAAAAACAGATACTTATTTTTTCTTTTTAATGCGCTTCACCTTGGGGGCTCGTTTTTTTATTTTTTTAGTGGCACTTTTTGC
>CAZBDD010000024.1:10587-11684 GCA_964490475.1 uncultured Desulfovibrionaceae bacterium | reverse complement strand
GTATAATAAAGGCCGCGTAAAAAAACGTTTTTATTGCCGGATAAACCAAGGAGCAGGCAGTCTAAAAATACGCTGAGCTTTTCTTGAATGTTTTCCAACGATGTGGGTGCGGCATAGATATGTCCACAAGGCATGATATTGTTTGAGGCGGCTTGCTGCACAATTTCTTTGCGTAAATCCATGCAGGCATGAGCAACGCTTTCTTGTGCATACGCAGAGGTAGTGAGCATTTCTTGTGCATGAAAAGTACACCCCAAGGCTCGGGCGCGACGCTCTTCACTCATATGCGCTACTAAGGAGGTAAAACCGGACAGTTTTTCTATACCCGAAACGAGTATATATAGGAGAATAGGTCGCTTAGAAAGGCTTTCCATCTCATGTATTCTAGCACGTAAAGCCCTACCGTATTCCTGCATGGTCGCGGTATCGCCCAACAAGAGGGTTGTGGGTACGCTTAAAATAACTGCATCAATGCTTTTTTTCTTGCGGCACTTTACCATATCTACAAGAAAATCTTCCCATTCTTCTTGGTTTTCGTGCGAAAGAAGTGCTTCTTGGCTATATTTTACATGTGGGCGCAAAACCACAAGCTCTGGTAAAACATACCATTGCAACAAAGAGTCTTGAGGAAGCAGTTTTTCTTGATTATTATTGCGTAGAGCACGTAAAAGTTGCGCCGTATCCTTGGTATCTTGTTCTAAAAACATAGCCCAAGGTAAATGTTGACTGCGGCGTCCGAAGCGAAAAATCTTGTTAAAGCCTTCGTGCCATGCTTTATTCATGGCATTGATGGGCGTATTTTGCTCTTGCTTTGAGGGGTCTTTACTGAGTACATCGCGCACATAGCGTTTTTTATTGTACCAAATATAGAGCTTACGGGCTGCAAAAAACAAAAAAATACAGAGAGCTATACAACATAATATCAAGGCTGTTGTTAAAAGTGACCATCGAGCCCACCATGCAAGGGCAAAAACAAGGCATACGAGCAACAGTATACCCAAAGTCCAGCCCACAAAGCGAAATATAAATTTAAGCACGGTCATAACAGCTCCAACACGTCACACATCTATTCACTAAAAAACCATACGCTCAATAAG
>CAZBDD010000024.1:8594-10487 GCA_964490475.1 uncultured Desulfovibrionaceae bacterium | reverse complement strand
GCTGAAGAAATGACTTCGTGATACATATACATGTCAGAAGGTGCTTCTTGATTTGTAAAAGCCTCTTGTGCATGATCGAGAAAATACAAGATGGTGTGCTCGTAATTTTTTTGAAAAACTTCTATTTGAAAGTGTTCAGCACGTGCCTCTTGGGCTGCGCTTTGAAAAGGTTCGCCCCCATGCATACGAGCCACAATATCATGAACAAGCTCTTGTAAGATAATAAAGAACAGTTCTCCGGCGCGATCTGTCTGTAGATAGCGCATCTGTAGACGCTCTTGATACCATTCCACGGCGCTTTCTTGCCCTTGTCGCGGGCTATCCATAAGAATTTCATCTACTAAAGCGTACACGGCAAGCCGACACATATTCATATGCTCGGCCATAAATGGGGGAACGCTTTGATTACGTTCTTGTTCGGCTAGGGAATACATTTGTGTGCGCACTTGTGCCCAAGGGCTATTTTGACCTTCCAGTGTATCACGCACATGCAAGGCATAATGCAATAAAGGTTCAAAACGAGCAAAAAAAACAAGTGCATTCATGGAAGGTTCCCTTGATAGTTATACTGAAACTGCTATGATACTTGCAATAACGTTAAATGTATAGCCAGAATTTGTTGGGCACCGGGGATAAAGAGTCCCAATTGTCCACTAAGCATGGTTTGTGCCCAAAGGGAATCTTGCTGATTAATGTAAAAATATGCAATATCATTGCGTCGCGGCAAGCCAGCCGGGGGCAGTTGCGCGGCGCGAATGCTTAGCCCAGGCAAAGATTTAGTAATTAAAGCTGTAAGTTGATTTGTGGGGGCAAGCTTGGCCAAGCGTTCCACGTATTCACGTATATCGGTATTATCTGCCACACGAATTTGTAATAAATAAGTATAAGGCGCCGCACAAACTTGAGGCGGAATTTGGCATAACCATTGACCATTTCCAAGATTTTCAAAGGCAAGGGTGTGCGCAGGCCCTGTGGCAAGATTGCCCATAAGACGCGAAATGAGAAAGTGTACACTGGTGAAGCAATCTCCAATGTCTGTATGATTATAGTTAGGCACAGTGCGTTGCCCTTGGATGTTTTCACCCAAGGCTGAGATATCAGAGGAAAAAAGAGAAAGTTGCCCCACCAATTGACGCAAAATACCATAGACAGTCCACGGATGAATGGCATCGGTTTCAAGGTAGTGGTCTAATAAAGGCAAGGATTGCGACAAAGCGCCAAGCATGGAATAAATGCTTAAAGTGCGTACGGTAATGTTATTGTGGGCATAGGCGGCATCGTCTTTATCGCCGGAGAGAAGCTTATAATCTTCTAATTGCTTGACTCTAGCAAGAACGATGTTTCGTATATCTGTAATTAATTCAAATAAGTGCTGTGATGCACGTATGTTTACGCAAGGTGCAATATATTCTGTACCCAGCCGCACCCCTTCACCATGGCGTTCTAAAAGAGCCAAAGGCATTATATACATATTGTCTTTTTGCACATGCTTTTCTTGTGAAAAAAGGAGACGCGCATTGTATTGCATAAAATGTATATCGGCTCTTGTGCCGCCGCTATGTAAATTTTGTACGGCTTCTGGGTCTTCTGGCGCCACATAACGTGTTTTCGCAGTGCCAAAGTGTTCCTTGGCGCATACAGTAACATTATTTTCATGATATTGTGTTAAAGGAAGGGACAAAAAAACATGAAGGGGGGCATCGGCATCAGTCCAACTTTCAAAGAAATTTCCTGCCGGTAAAAAGGTATTTTCGCCAAGTACAAGATGTTCACCTGTGGGTAGCAGTACGTCTAATTCTTGCAAAGCAAAAGAACCCAAGGGTAAAGCCTCTTGAGCTACGTGCATTTTGCGTATTCCCCATGCATAAGGTTGCACCATTTGCGCTGCAACGC
>CAZBDD010000024.1:0-8494 GCA_964490475.1 uncultured Desulfovibrionaceae bacterium | reverse complement strand
ACGTGCATTTTGCGTATTCCCCATGCATAAGGTTGCACCATTTGCGCTGCAACGCTTGCGGTAGAAAACGTATTATTATCTAAAATTTGAAAGTGTTGTGGGTGCAGCAATGTGCCTTCTTCCCAGTATAGGCATTTATTTTTGTACACGTTCAAATCCTTTCATTTCCACTTTTTGCTTAGTTAAAAAAATTTTTGCATCTAAGGGAGCAGGGGAGTACACATCTTTACTCATTACCAGCCAATCCCTTTCTGTACCTTGATGCACGGGCATGGGGGTGATGGAAAAACAGTCTCTGGGGTCTAAAGAGTCAAAGCCTGCCACCACAGCAAAAAATTTTGCGCCTTCGGTTCTGTCCAAGGTAAATTCCATTTGGGCGCCGGGTTGTATGTAGTAAGAATCACCCCTCAGGACACCGGCATCTTTTCCATCGCCTTCTAATAAGGCTATAATACCCGCAGATGTTTTAATCATTTGTTCTGCAACATCTTTTTTATCTAGCTGTAAAAGTTTAATGAGTACCGCGTGTTTTTTTTCGCGTACAACATTAATGCTAGACTCTGCTTTAAGGGTCACTGAAATTCCCCCAGGCAAGAATGACCAAGCAATTTTGCTAGGGTCATCCACAGCTTTGGGTGGCGGCAAGTCATCAGCATCTCTTGGTGCCTCTTTTGAGCACGCCAAAAGCAAGACGCATGCCACGCAAAATACACAGTGCAGCAGTCGTGTAGGCAATTTTTTGCAAAAAGTGCCGCTCATAAGAAAATTAACCCATTAAAACTTTACTTTGTGAGGGTGCGGAAACCATGCCCACTGTGTTTCCCCCATTGTGTTGTGTGGGATCTCCCATGCGCACAGCACCCTTGCCTTCAAGACGTACCTTGGTGCTGCCTTGGGTAAATTTTACGGGGCCTACAATCTTTCCGGAGGTGACGCCAAGAAGAGTGCCCGCTTCATCGCCGGAGCTTATGGCTGTTTCAGAGCCTAAATGTGCCGCCGGAGCCTTGCAAACCTTTATTTTTTTGGTCAATTTACTTGGGATTAATGTACTCCCTTGACCTGTATTGGGAAAGGGTGTGGGCACAGGCCCTGCAGGGGTAGACACATTGCATACATCGGGGGCCGTCATCATCATCATGCCGCCCATATTTGTTAATGAGGGTTGTCCCATATAAAACTCCTAACGGCCTAATAGCCCAAAATACTCTAGAGAAGCTTTTTTAATGCGTAATTAACCTATATGCACATGTTTTCCATCCATGGCGGCTCGTTCTTTAGCCTTAATATTTGTATCCGTAGCGCGAAGTTGTAAGGTTTCTTTGGCTTCTACCTGCACTCTTTTGGCTTTGGCATCCCAAAGGCCGTCCACGCGCTCAATACGTTTTCCAAACAATGCCATGGAGTTAGCAATGCGCGAAAACATATGGGCACTTATGTTACGTATGGAAGCAAAGGTATTTTTTAAGATACCACCGCGCATATGTAAAACAGAAGCAAAAAGTGTCATGCCATGGGCACGCAAATTCAGGGCTTTACTGTTAATGTTAATTTTGCTAGATGCTTGTATGCTAAGGGAATGTGTAAGAAATTGCAAGGTGGAATTTTGCTCTTCCTTTTCTGCGATACTGTGTGTGCTTTGTTCAGATTTTTGTGTGTTAATCACAGTATGCGGTGGCAATAGCAAGGTGTCTTGGCGTTGGTCTTGCTCTTGGCGTTCAAGCACATGCAATACATAGTGGCAATTTTGCCCAAGCATAAGTAAAACTAAATCATTTTTTTGTGGCATCAGCAGGCAACCCGCGGCACGTTTGGCTCGTACCATACCAAGGGGGCCTACTATCATATACACATCATTAATGACGGCTTGCACACGTCCGGTGCCAAGGGTAGTTTCTTGCGGGTAGGGAGTTGAGACTGCTTGCATGGTATTTCCTTTATTTAGGGTATAAATTTTTCTGCTTTGCGTCTGGCGGCATCGGTGCCTAAGACATATTCAAGGGAAGTTTCATTTTTGCTTATGGCTATGCATTCTGTATTATGCATGGAGGTGAAATACAGTTTGGAATGGCTTATGTCGGCGCCATTCATTTGGGCATGGTCAAAATTGGCATGGCTTAGATTACAATTTTGCAGGGAAGCCGCTTGCAGTTGAGCCATTTCAAAATTGGCTTTTTGTAGATCGTGCCCTGTGAAGATGGCACCGCTTAATTGTGCTTCTTTAAAATAAGGCATGTGCAAAGTGCATGAGGTAAATTTGGCACTGGGCAATGTTGCCTTTTCAAAAGAGGGAGATTGTAAAGTGCATGTTTCAAAATGAGCTAAGGATAAGTCGCATTCGGTGAACATGGCTTGAGGCCATGTGCAGGCCACAAAGTGCGTGTTTTGTAAATGGCAGCGACGCATATCAAGGCATTGTCCGTGGCATTGTTCAAAGGTGGCGCCGTTGAAGATGCAATCAAAAAACATGGTACCTTGCAAAAAAAGATGTGAAAAATTTCCATCACCAAAGTTTTGGCAATGCTCAAAAATACTGCCTACAAAAGAGCCATGAGCCAAGAGTTGTGCCGGCAGGGTGCATGCTCGAAAAAAGGCACTGTCGGCAAGCCAGTGGTGGCCTTGGCAATCTATAAAATGGCTTTCTATGCATTGCAAATCTTCCATGACACATTGCTGCAGGGAACAGGCGGTAAAGCGTGTGGATTCAAGACTTGCGCTGCTAAAATTGCTCCCATCTAAAGTGCAGTTAACAAAATGGCTATGGGAGAGGCTGCAATCGTTAAAATGGGCATTTTGCAAAGCGCAATTTTCAAAGTGTATGCGAATATCATGTTTTCCTTGAAAATTGAAATTTTGCAAATCTATGTTTATGCAGATAACTCCGTCAAGAGACGCATTTTGTTGCAAAAGTTTTTTTAATTCTGCTCTGCTTTCTATGTGCATTATGCCCCCTCCGGTGCAAGGCGATGAAGCCGTGTTAGGCATGTGCGCCCAAGGTCGGTGCCACTGAGGCCAGTATTGATGGTAAATTCAGCAAGGCTAAGGTCTGCTCCATACAGGCTTGCATCTTCAAGGCTTGCGCCATCTAGTAAAGAACTGCGTAAAGAACCTTCATACAGGTCGAGTCGCTGTAATCTTGCTCCACGTAAATGGCAAGCCAAAAAACGTGCGCCGCGTGCGCTCATGCGTGCCGCTTGTAATTGCTGAAAGACGCATTCTTCTAAAATAGCTTCGGTAAATATAGCCAAATCTAATGTAATATTATTCGCTTGTACTTGATACCAATTGCTGTGAGCGGCTTGTATTTCTTGCATATTCACATCTTTGAGGGTCAAGGAATACAAGCGTGCATTTTCTAGTATAAGTTGTGTTAAAATGCATTCTTCTAGGGTGCATTCCATGAAGGTAGTTTGTATGGCTTGGCCTTGTAATTGGCAACGCCACAGCGTGCTTAGAGTAAACTCTGCCCCATCAAAGAAACTTTGCAACCATTGCACATTTTTGCATTGGCTATTGCTAAAGCTTGTTTTTGAAAAATTCCCTTGAAGATGACACTGGGCTATATGCGCTTCGTCAAAAACAGCGTTTTCGGCCTGCACATTTTTTAAGGTGCATCTTTCTATACGCGCTCCTTGCAAAAGAGCATTGCTCAAGGTGATATTTTGCCCTTCTATTTGACTAAGCGTTGCGTTGCCTAAATGTGCTTCATGAAAGGAAGTGTGTTCCATAACAGATTGAATGAAAAGCGCTTTTTCTAGTTGGCACTGAGCAAAAGAGGCTTGGTTGAGGTTCGCCCCTCCAAAATTGGCATTATTTAATATAAGGCCGGAAAAATCGCAGGCAGAGCAATCAAGACCAATAAAGCTGAAATTGCTGTAATTACCGGCTTGTAAAGCCTGTTTGTGTTTAAAGTATATGGCAGGAGCAAGACTTTGTATGTGGCGTAAAACCTGCACGAGTTCTTGACCGTTGGTGGGCTCTATGACGCTATCTTCGGTAATATTTTCTATAATAGGAGGCGGGAGTATACGTTGCTCTTGTTCCTCAGGCTGTTCCTGCTTTTCTGCTTTTGGCAGGCTATTTTGAGGCAGAGGATCAAGGGTGACTAAGGCTGTTAAAATACGTGGATCGGTGATGCCATGCCCTTGAGCCATGGCTAATAAATCTTGGTTGGCATTAAAAGAGGTTTCACCATGCAGTATAGCTTCTAAATTTTCTAATTTTGGCAATTCTTGATACATGCTTTTCACATTGGAACTTTGTTCAGGAAAAGCCAGTGCCAATCTTTCTATTTCTGTATGTAAATCTGGCTGGCTATACAAACTCAGGCGCATCATGCCTATTTGTTCAGACAGAACAGAAGTCATGGAGCCTTCGGGAAAGCCCGCCACGGCTTCAAAATTTTGCATATAACTTTGCATGTTTGTGGCAGATATTTCTTCGGGCATGGGTAAGCTAATGGCTTTTGCAAGGCTTTGAGCCTGATTAAGCGGCATACCTTGCTCGGCAAATTGCTGTGTAAGGGTGTTCAGAGCAAGGCTTTCGTCATTATTTGCCATGGCTTTTGCGTGTTCTTTGGCAAGGTTCATGGCCTGTTCTAGTTCTGGATGCTGCGAAAAATCCCCTTCTTGCATGCGTAAGCCCATAAGTAATTGCTCTTGCACACTGGGGGGGGCATCAGTCAGCTTTGTAAATCTATCTAAAAATTCTTGTAAGGCCACTTCGTATTCTTCTTTATGCAGAAAGGAAGAAGGCGATGGCGGTTGTAATTCCATAGCTTTCATGAGGTTTTCACTTTGCAATGGGCTAAAACCGGCTTGCTGTAACGTTTCTTCTAAGGAAGGCTGCGGTGCATTTTGCAATTCAAGAGCCTGCTTTTGCATATCTTCCAGTTTTTGCATTTGTACTGCAAGATCATCCTTGGTGAGCGGCGGTAAATTGTGCTTGGCAAGCTCTGCATTGGTTATATCCAGCATTTCTTGCATCTCTTTTTGCATTTGAGGGGAGTTCATATCAAAAAGTGGCGCAGGGGCTTGCGGTGCAGGGGCTGGCATGGTCGGCATATTTGGCGTTTGCGGTATTTCCGGCGGACTTATTTGTACCGGCGGGGCAAGCAGAGCCGCGGCGGCAGGGGCCAAAACTTGTGCTGGTGGCGGCGTTAAATCTTCTGACATGAGGGGCACTTCTTCTGATGCTATTATTAGAGGTTGTGCCGCTGTGTTTATGCAATGCTGCGCTTGGTGTTGTTGCTCTTCTGCCATAGTTGCTTGTTTTGGGGCAGTGAAGCTTATGGCCACGGAGCTAATATCTGTAGCTCTTTCGTCTTGCACAGGAATGTGTGCGCGCCAAAATACAAGGCCGCGTAAGGCATTGGGAAAAAGCCATACGGTATCCATGCGCACCGCTGCTTCACGCCAGTCGTTTTTTTCTTCTGTGCCATAATTGGCAAAAAAGCGCACGGTGTAGTGGGGGAGCTTTCCTTGTAATACGGGGTATTTTTCGTGCATATTGCTAATATACACATCTTCTTGCCCTGTAAAAGGTGTTGTTTGGCGTTGGGCTTTTTGCGCCATATTATAATAGTGCCAGTCAAAGTCCTCGGGAACGCCGGGCCAGCATTTTTGTAGCCACTGTGCATTATAGGTACCCATGAAAAGAGGGTCTCCCGAGACCACCGGCGGCGATTGCAAAAGCAGACGCGGTCCAGGACAAGCAGGTTGGGAGAAGTAGGCTAAATTTTCTCCGGCGGCAAAAACATTGGGCATAGGGCGAGGTTTGAGGCTCTTTTTCTCTTCTTCTGTGGGGGGCATACCACATCCGAGGGGATTTTCTGCATGGTTGGGCCCGCCATAGGTGTGCGCCCATTGCAGGGGAAGGCGGCTAAAAGGGCGGGGTCTTGGTATATCTAGCGCACCGGAGCTGACATCTTCACAAGGGCCGCTAACCAAAAACTCTCTTTGCAAGGTTCCTACACGTACTTGTATTGGCAAACCTTCCACAAGGCTTCCTTCCGGTGCACAGGCTTCGCCTGCCATAAGCCATTCGGCTTCTTTTTTGGCAATACCAAGGTCAAGCACATCGTTTTCTCCAAGGCTTTGCAAGGCCGCCCCCCATACCTCGTCGGCAGGACAAAGAGAACACTGATGAGGTTTTTGCGGCTCTAGGTTAAAACCAAGACTCATGGAAAAAAACATGCGTAAATTTCCAAATACCGGCAAACAATGGCGATGTAGCCCTACTTCTGGCGGATGAACGCTTTTCATGAATATCCCTTATGTATGTTCGTTCTTGTTTAGCTTTATTGAATAGTTACTATGTTGCCGGCAGTAAGCTTGAGAGTACGATCTTCCGCTTGACCTGCAATTCTGCCCCAAGAACCGCGCATGATAAGGTTTTGGGTGGCTTCTATGGTCAGATCTTGATCAGCACGGATGATTGTGTTTTGGTCAGCAGTTATGAGTATATCGTTGCTAGAATTCATAAGTATATCGTTGACAACATTTATGGTTGCATTGTTAGAAGTTATGGTTGTATTGTCAGTAGCATTTATAGCTATACTTTCATTTGCTTCAAATTTTATATTATTTGCTTCACCATATAAGTAAGGCGCATTAATTCCTGCAGCAGCGTTTATATCATTTACTAACGTATTTCCAGATTTTGTGTTTACCTCGCCTAATGCACCATTGTCAGGAGCAGGGATTACAGCAGTGTTGGCTTTTGCTATAAGACTTATACTGCCATTGGAGGCAATATGCGTATTTGTGGCTGAGGCTATGGCTACATTGGCGTCATCAGATTTAATGCGTATGCCGCCGTATTTATCTTTATCAAAGGTATGCGAAAAAAGCATAAATATTGCCATGATTTCTGCAACTAAAGGGCCAAGTGCCGTGCTAAAATCTCGTGCATGTGTGTAACGCTTTTCAGATTTAGTCATAACTTCTTTGTCTTTGTTGTAAACTGTGGCGTCAAGCTCATAATCAGCCGCGACACCTTCGGCACTTACTATCAACGCTTTTGCCGTAAGCTCAGCAACTATTTCACCAATGAGGGCTGTCCACCCTGCAATGCCATCAACAGGAGCAAGTAAGGTAAGTTTGCCTTCTAAATCATCTTTACTACTTGTAAGGTTTGTCATGTAAGGGGGAGGTGAGGTTCCCCAAATACTTTTTCCGTCGCCAAGAGCAACGAGGGCAGTATTAAAAAGTTTTGTTATACTAGCAATTCTTTCTAAATTCTTTGATTGATTATTAAATTTTTTCTGGGCCTTTTCATCTTTCTTGTCTTTAGCTATTTTTTCTTTAGTATCTGTTACTACTTTGCTGGCTTTACATAAGTTTGTTGTTTCTTTTGTAAGAAGTTTTAAAGCGCCAAGAGCATCAATTTTACTTTTTGCAGAAATACTTGCATGTAATTTTGAAGAAAAAATATTTAATAAAGCAGCGTAGTTATAGCTGTATGTGGTGCTGTCCATAACAAGGCTGTCTGAATCGATAATACTGCTATCTAATGAGCCGGACGTCATAAATAAGCCGGAGCGACCGCTGCCAGTGACTAAGTTTAAGGCTTGCTTTTCCCCTTTATCATGAAAGATAAGTCCGCCACCGCCGGCTGTAGTCATGCCGGAAACGAGGCTAGAACCTTCATAATCCACGGAACCTGTTTCACTATTGGCTAGAGCAGCGGCAATGAAGGGGCGGTCGGGGTGGCCATCGGTGAAGCTTATAAGCACTTCTACCCCAGAGTCTAGTGGAAAAGAAGTTCCATAGCCTTGCCCCACAGAAGGTTGCGCCCTGCGTAGCCAACAAGAAGCTTTACCGGCCCCTCTGCCGGAAATATCTTGTGGAAAAATAACCTTATATCGCCCAAAAGCGTCTATTTCTGGAATGCCTGCATCGGAGGCGGCATCAATAAAGGCATGTATCATACCAGATATTTTTTTGCGCTCTGTGCGATGCTCTGCACGAAATTGCACATCTTTTTCTATGCAAGTAAAGGAATTTCTATAATACACTGTGTCGGTAGGATGCTCAAGGGTAATGCCAAGCACCATGGAAAGATAGCCTTCTTGGCTGCCCTCGTGGCGCACTTCAGTAATAAGATATTGGGCATTGCATGAAGCATCAAAGTGTTTATCAAGCGTAAAAATATAACCGGGACTGAGGCGTGGTACTGCACTTAAGCCTTGAAAGGTAACACCTTTGCAACGTAGGGCTTGGGCACGAATATTGGCTAGTCTTTGTCCCTCTTCGGTGCTGGTAAAGCCATCACCATAGAAGAAAAGCTCCCCAAGGCCTTGCTCTTTTACTGTGGCAGTGGCCACCACAGGCACATTGGGGTTTTGCCAATCATAATCGCGCACATGCACATATTTGGGAAGTGGTGTATACATTTTATTAAAAGAAACAATCACTTCATCTATATAAGGCGTTTCAAGACCGCTGGTGGGTGAATAAGTAAGCGTAGCATCGCCTTCTATGGGGGTGTGATTTAT
>CAZBDD010000023.1:0-11697 GCA_964490475.1 uncultured Desulfovibrionaceae bacterium | reverse complement strand
ATTCCATTGTATGGCGTCATCCTTTCCCAGGCCCAGGTCTTGCTATTCGAATTTTAGGCGAAGTGAACGAAGGGCGACTGGATATTTTGCGTAAAGCAGATAAAATTGTGCAAGAAGAGCTTAAAGAGTCTGGCTGGTATCGTAAGGTATGGCAGGGCTTTGCAGTGCTTTTACCCTTGAAAACTGTGGGGGTTATGGGCGATGGACGCACCTATGAAAACGTTATTGCTTTGCGTATTGTAGATAGCGTGGATGCCATGACCGCCGATTGGGCGCGTTTGCCAGCAGAATTGCTCGAGCGCATGTCTAGCCGCATTATTAATGAAGTAAAAGGCGTTAATAGAGTGGTGTATGATATTTCCTCTAAGCCACCTAGTACCATTGAATGGGAATAATAGCATAAAAAAATCTTAGGAGTGGTATACTATAGCCATCCTAAATATTTTGTGACGGACAGGGGTAGACTATCCTTGTCCGTTTATTTGATTCATGATAAAAGGCTAAAATATTATAAAAGACAGCAACACAAATTATTGTGCTGCTGTATCCATGGGGGGAATGTGTATCTTCTTCGTTATACACATCTTCCCTAAGTAAAGAAATGAGGTTGCTTTATGTTCGGCATTGGTAGTACGGAACTTTTAGTTATTTTAGTGGTGGCCTTAGTGGTGCTTGGGCCTAAATCGTTACCGGGAATTGCAAAAACTGTGGGTAAAGTTATGGGGGAATTTCGCCGTGTAACTACAGATTTCCAACGTACCATGAATGCAGAAGTGGCCCAAGAGGAACATGAAAAAAGAAAAAAAGAGGCCGAAGAAGAATTTTTCTCCAAGGGGGAAGATGACACCAAAAATGCTGCTAACGCTCAAAGGAGCACTGAAGCGGCCTCTAAAGTTGCAGAAGCTAAAAATACTGCACAAGATGCTAGTTCTACCCCCCCCGTGTCTGAGCCATCTGTGCCTGCTGCTGAAGTGGAGGTAACTGTAGATGCCAGCACAGCTAAAACTGTACAAAGCCCCATAGAAGAAGCTGTGAGTAAAGCACAGAAAGAAGCCGCAGAAGATACTCAAAAAGTGGCTAATGGTGCAGCCCCTGCTAAGGAGATGGCATGAGTAGCACCAAAAATTCTCCTCTTCAGGAAGTGGTAACAGTAAAATCCGAACAAGATTCTGATAGCGCACAGGAGTCTGGCATAGAAAAAAATAGCCTTGACTCCATTACTGACATTGAAAACGCGACGCAAACATCAACGAACGCATGTCAGGAAGCGGAGTCAGACAATGGCCCCTGTGCCACCGATGCTCTGTATCCTACGCCGGCAGAGTATGCCAATGCCCCTAAGGAAGCTTCTTCTGTGAATGAGGAAAACTCTTCTGAAAAGGAAGCAGAAGAAATTATAGAAGGCATACAAGAAGAATTACCCGCACCTATTAATAAAGAAGCGCCAGAAGAGGTAAGCACTGCTGAAATCCCGTCTCTGGCAGAAAGTCGCCCTTTAAATCAGCCAAAAGGCAAACGCCCTCCTACCAAAACTCGCGAAGAGCGTGGCTTGCCCCCTCTAGATGAAGATGGCAACGAGCCGCCCACAGAGCCTGAAGAAAAGGGAATGACCCTAATGGAACACTTGGCAGAGCTGCGCACACGCTTGGTACGCGCATTTATTGTCGTGGGCATGGCTTTTGTGGTGTGTTATACCTTCGCGGAACAGCTTTTTGCCGCATTGTGTCAACCGCTTATTGATGCTTTGCCCGAAGGCTCAAAACTTATTTTTACGGCTTTACCCGAAGCTTTTTTTGTATATTTACAAGTGGGGCTTGTGGCTGCCGTATTTGTGGCAAGTCCTTATTTATTTTATCAAATATGGGGTTTTGTTTCTCCTGGTTTGTATGAGGAAGAAAAGAAATATATGGTACCCATGGCCTTAATTTCGGCCATCTTTTTCATAGGCGGTGCTTCTTTTTGTTTCTTTGTGGTCTTTCCCTATGCTTTTACTTTCTTTGTGGGTTTTGCCAGCGAAGATATTGCCGCCATGCCCTCTCTTTCAGAATATTTGGGATTCGCCCTTAAATTACTCATTGCCTTTGGTCTTATTTTTGAAATGCCGCTCTTTACTTTCTTTTTAGCTAGAATGGGCGTGGTGACGGCATCCATTATGCGTAAAGGGCGCAAGTATGCGGTTTTATGTATTTTCATTATAGCAGCTATTTTGACGCCTCCTGATGTTATTTCACAACTGCTCATGGCCTTTCCTATGATGCTTTTGTATGAGATGAGCATTGGAGTAGCTGCCATATTCGGACGTAAGAAAAAATCTGATGAAGCGGAAAAAAATGATGCAGACGAATCAGATAAAAATACCCATGATGGGGAGGAAAGCAAAGCATGAGTCAAAATGCAGACCGTGTCGCTAGCATAGCACGTAATACTAAAGAAACTGAAATTAGCGTGCAACTGAATTTGGATGGACAAGGAAAAGTACATGTAGAAACTGGCCTTGGTATGTTAGACCATCTTTTGACGCTCATGGCTTTTTGGGCAAATTTTGATGTGGATATACGCTGTAAAGGCGATTTACATATTGATGGGCACCACACAGCAGAAGATGTAGCCTTGTGCCTTGGGCAAGCTATCTTAGACGCTTTGGGTGATCGCAAGGGTATTGCTCGAGTGGGCTATGGTCGCGTGCCCATGGACGAAGCCCTTGCTGATGTGACATTAGATATTTCTGGTAGACCGTGGCTAGAATGGCGTGGTGACACCCTGCTGCCACCCATGATTGGGGGAGAAGAGGCTGATCTTTGGCGTGAACATTATAAAGCTTTGGCTACTGCCTTGCGCTGTAATTTACACGTAAATTTTCATTATGGAAAAAATGGCCACCACCTTTTGGAATCTGTGGCTAAAGGCCTTGGGTTGGCATTGGCAGATGCTGTGCGCATTCAAGGGCAAATGGTGCGAAGCACCAAAGGAGGCTTAGATTAATGCGTAAAAATATTGCAATGGTGTTTACCTTTGTGGCCATGGCTATGGTGTTGTGTGCTTGCCAAAGTAAAACGCCTGCATCGTCCTCTAAAACTACAGGACTTAAAAGCCCCAGCGTCAATACAACGCTTATCCCCCCTGCAACAAATGTTGGCATTGTGCCCTTTAGCCAACCCACCAGCACGGGACAGCTTATAGCCGGTAATTTACCTTATGATCAAGGCATAGTGGCTGAAGATCAATTGCGTACAGCTAGTAAAGTGTTACGTTCTTCGCTTAGGGCGTCGCGTCGCAATTATACAGATCTTCCTTTGCCCTTGGGTATAAAAGGCAATGCGTTGCTTAATGCGCCAAGTCCATCGGCTTTATCCATGTGGCTTGCCTATGGACAAAGTCATAATATAGATTTTTTGTTGGTGCCGCAAATAATTCATTGGCACCAACGTGAAGGCGGTCGTGTGGGGGTTAAATCCTCTGCGCATGTGCGGGCAGAATTCTTTTTGCTAGATATTAAAAACCAGCGTGTTTTTCGCCGCAGTATCTTTGATGAAAAACAAGTGGGCCTAGCAGAAGATTTAACAAAGCTTGGCACATTCTTCCAACGTGGTGGCAGTTGGATTACAGCAGAAGAAATGACCCAAGAAGCTATTAATCAAGCTATAAAAGAAATGAGGCTGTAAATGATTATTTTTCCCGCAGTTGATATTCAAGATGGCAAAGCCGTACGCTTAAGGCAAGGCCGCGCCGACGATAGTACCGTTTTTGAAAATGATGCAGTAAAAGCTGCCATGGCATGGCAAGAAGCAGGTGCTCAATGGTTGCACGTGGTAGACCTAGACGGAGCCTTTGGTGGCAGAGCCGCTAGTTATAAGATTGTGGCGGATATATGTCATAATTTACGCATACCTGTGCAAATTGGCGGTGGTATACGTGATATGAAAACGGCTCAAATTTATTTTGATGCTGGTGTGGAAAGGTTGATTATAGGCACTGTAGCTTTAGAAGAGCCTAAAATTTTTGCCGATCTTTGCCAAAAATTCCCCGGCAAGGTGGGGGTGTCTTTAGATGCCGATAATGGACGCCTTAAGACCAAAGGCTGGGTCGAAGATGTGCAGAAAACCATTGATGAAGTGCTTCCTCGATTGCAAGATATGGGGGCAGCTTTTGTTATTTATACGGACATTGCCCGCGATGGAATGCAAAGCGGCGTTAATGTACAAGCTTTAGAGCATATTTGTAAGATTGCTTCTGTGCCTGTTATTGCTGCTGGTGGTGTTGCCACCCTTGATGATGTTAAGGCTTTGTATCCTTTATTTAGTCATAGCCATTTGCAAGGCGCCATTAGTGGACGCGCTCTTTATGAGGGCACGCTGAAGCTTGATGAAGCGCATGCATGGATTAACGCGCAAAAATAATGTGACTGAAGACTCTTTGTCGTTTTTTTGGGGGGAACTTTTCGTAAGGGAAGGTTTCCCCATTTCTTTTGAATTGCACAGTAATCATTTTTTGCAGGCATGCGCATAGATTAAGCTTTCTGCATAATCCAAAAAAATGTTGAAATACATGGATTGCTTTGCTCGCAATGACTTTTGTTGTAATACCAAATCATTGCAAAGAGCCTAGCCACAAAGCAATCCACGCATGTGTCATTATGCAGAGGTTTCAGGTAAATATAAAAAATAAGCAAAAGAGAATTGTACGCAGAGAGTGTAAGTACAATAGCATGAACTTACATAAAGAAAGGAAGAAAGAAAAATTGACTTTAAAAAAAACTATTCGATAACATCAAGGCCAAATTCAACCACGCAAGTTCCTTCTGGCATGGTAAAGGGTATGGCAACAATGGGTGCTGTGCTTGTGTGTTCTATGCAGTGTCCCTCGCCTGTAAATAAACAAGGCGTTCCGCCACTATACATAAGACCTTTTTCTGAAAAACGGCGGCGCACATCACCAGATAAAATATTTACAAGTTCACCAACCATTTCCTTGGCGTCCTCTTCTTCGTCAATAATATCATCTCCAAACATGGCCTGTAGCGCACACATGGCGCCTTCTTTGCTCATGCTCAAGGCAATACTTCCGTGATGTGTGTCTTTTTGCAAAGGCACAAGCCCAGAAATAACACCAGTGGCCGTAGGCTCTTTCTTAAGATAAGGGCGGCCTACCACTAGTGTTAACTGTGTCATAGATAGAAACACAAATTCTGTTGCTGCTATAAAATCATGAATAACTTCTGTGGTTTTCATGCGCTATACTCCAATATACCAAAATGTTAGCTAATGCTATCAGAAAATAAGTCAAGTTTTTTGGTACGGATAAATTTATCGACAAGGCCAAAAACAAGGTCATTTCCGCAAAACTGTTGTTGCGAAATATTTTCCTTGTACAAAGGTAAATTGTTTTCAAAAGTTTGTAAAAGGTCTTTTTGCAGGTGCAACATATTTGCCTGCATGCCATAGCCAAGTTTTTCAATATACAGAGCGTTGAATCTTTGTTCTACCATAGCCATAATGGGTAAAGTAAAAATGGGTTTACCAAGGTATAAAGATTCTGTCATCAGTGTATGTCCGCCGCCTTGTATGACATAGGAGCAACTTTCAAGTAATGTTAAAAAATCTTTTTCAGATTTTTTCTTAAAAATCACATTTCCTTCTTGTCCTTCTTGTTTTTGATAGCCAAAAACATAACAGGTTTTTTTAGTGGCAGAAAGCAAAAAATCTATAAGAGCTCTATGGGTAGAATTGCTTTGATATACAACTACATGGCCATCATCTCTGGGCTTGGCATTTAAGACGGCATCGCGCAAAATTGGCGGAACTACCCTTGCCGTATAGCGTTCATCCACTGGTGGAGCATAAAAAGATACAATAAGGTTCTGCGCTGTAGGCCTAAATAAATATTTTGGTGTAAGACCTTGAACATAGTAATCCCAAAGCATATCTTTAGGCAGCTGATGTTTGCAACAAGTAATAACATGCTGATGGTCAAGAGTAAGACATGGGATATCCATACGCTCTGCCGCTCTTGGTACAAAATATTCCAAATCGGTCATGCATACATCGGGTTTAAAATCTTCTATAATTTTTAGAGTCTGACGTATGTATTTTTCTTTTTGACACAAAATTGGCAAGGCTTTTGTCACGGTAGAAAAAATATCAACCTTATAATTTTTAAAAACCGTCCCTAGATTGGGCAGAGGATACACCGTAAATTCTTTTTCTAAGATGCTACGCGCATCGTCATTGGCAACAAAATGGAATTCATGCTCTTGTAATTGCCTTGCTATGGTCAATCCGCGCATGGCATGCCCATGCCCAGTCCCATGAATGCCATAAAGAATACGAGCCATAACCTGTCCTATGTTAAAGGTATTTTATCTTTTACCATAGCACTATTACAAGGTCAACAGTCCTTCTTCATAGAATTTATTGTGGTGAGATGCATTTTCTTTATTTGGCTTACATATACTGTCCAGATGCACGTGCTTACTGTATTTTGTAAAGCTTTTCCATAAAATATAAAAAAGCAGCTTCTACTTGTTAAAAAGTAAAAATGGCTGTGACAAAAAAAGGTACTGCAATGGTTAAAGTCATACCGCAAAAAATGCCCATAATGGCGTATTGCTCCCCTGCATAGCGCGCTATAACAGGCATGCAGGTATCCATTGTGGTAGCGCCACCAGCTGCCACGGGGGCCAAGCCTCCAGCATAGCGTACCAACAAAGGGGCAAAAAGCAAGGTAAGTAATTCTCGGCTAATGTTGGCAATAAGAGCCACAGATCCTAACTCCGCATTGCCAAAGCGGGTAATCATGACACTGGAAAGACTATAATAGCCAAAGCCTGCCCCAACACCCAAGACATCGCGCAAAGAAATGTGGTATTGTAAAGCCAGTAAAAGTCCCCAAGCTATGACCACGCCTAAGCACGTCCCTAAAACACTGCCTACGGGTAAAAGTAAAATACGTAAGCCGAAATTACGAATAATAAGGAAGTTTCTAGTATCAAAGCCCATACACATGCCAGCTAAAATGAGCATAATGTACAGAGCATAGCTTAATAAAGTATCTCCCATTTCATTGGAGATAATGTCTTGTGTCCCCACAATGATGCCAGCTACAAAAAAGAAAAGTATAAAGAGGGCGCCTTTCATGAATTATATTCCTTGCTTGTAACTGTAGTCGGGTTTTGAGCTTTAGCATTTTCTATATTAGTGGTGGGCATGGCCGGAAAAAAGGATCGAAAAATAAAGCAGACGACAAAAACACTGCCCAACCCACTAAGCACCCCTATAACAACTCCCTGTACCCCAAGGTCAGCGATGCGCAATAATAAATCTTCATTATTGCCAAGGTTGAGCCCGATAAGAAAAAGAAGGGCATAAATAACTATTGAGAGGGCATGGCCTGTAAAACCCACTGCTGCAGTGCTTTTACGCAATGCATACCCTACAGGAATACTGCCTACTATGAGACTCATTTCTAAAAGCATTTACCAAACTCCATTTGTATCTAAAGGGGGAAGACCTGTAAGCCCTCCTGTTTCCGAAGAGTTTTCTTCAAGCAAGGCTTGGCGCATAAACCAATCTTCGCGAATGCGCCATGAAGCTGCCGCCGTATAGGCTGGCGAAGAATACCCTACAGATAAAACCAAGGTGCGTCGAGCGTGTTCTTGAAGACGAATAAGCAGAGGGGTAAAATCTGCATCGCCGGAAAGAATAATGAATTCTTCAAAACGTGTAGAGTGCGAAAGATCATCCATACAGTCCATGACCAAATGAATATCAGTACTGGTTTTCCCCTGATTCGTTAAGGGAGGACAGTCTACCACGCGAAAGGCAGCACGTATAAAATTTGTTCTAAAATCATGGTACCTTTGTGGATTGATATAGCAAATACGTTTTAAGATGCGGCGGCGCACACCATCGCCATAGAGCATGCGTAAAGCATGTGTTTCTAGCCACTTAATCCAATGGTGCGGCAATGTACCAAAGGCGCGAGCAGCTTCTGGATCCATTTCAAGAAAGCGAGTGTATATATTGTCGAAATCAACATAGAGTGCAGCGTATACTTCATCAAAACCAGAAAAACGTCCCATAATTATTCTCCGAAAGCACGACCTATGTTCAGCGCGTGAGTAAAAGTTTCTAAAGGTCTAACAAGATTTACATGCAGAAATACCAAAGTATCTTTCATGGATGGTTTATAGTGAACATGCTAAAATATAAAAGAAAATTCTTTGGCTTAGCATTGTCTACAGGCAAGCGTTCTCGACAGTTACATCTATAAGAAAAGTATGCGCTAGGCAAGTATCTTTTTAAGGGTACAAAGTAAGGCAGTAGCATCCTCCATGCTTGTATTCCATGAAGTGACAAAGCGGATAGTGTGTTTCTGTTGTCCACGTTGCCACATTTCGAAGGCATAACTCTCATGCAATTTTTCCACAGCGTCTACGGGTAATCTGGGAAAAATCTGATTGGTCACTGTGGGGGTGAGCAGGGGCACGTTTATGGCAGAAAGCTCTTTATCAAGATAGGCAGCTACCCTGTTGCTGTGCTTTGCCAGCTCATAATAGAGCCCTCCTTGAAATAGGGCTTCAAATTGTGCCGCTACCAACCACCCTTTGGCTAACATGGCGCCCCTTTGCTTACACAAATAGCGAAAATCTGTTTGCACATGTTCCTGAGTAAGGATAAGGGCTTCGCCAAAAAGTGCTCCGTTTTTGGTGCCGCCCACATAAAAAGCATCGCTGTAGCGCGCAAGTTCCGCAAGACTAGGGCTTTCTTGCCCACAAGTCATGGCAACACCTAATCTGGCACCATCTACAAAAAGGTAGAGACCCATTTTTTTGCAAGTTTCAGAGAGGGCGCGTACTTCTTGTGTGGTGTATACGGTGCCAAGCTCTGTGGCTTGGGAAATATAAACCATCTTGGCTTGCACCATGTGCTCATTGTCATGCTCTGCCATGAGGCTTTCAATATGATGAGGGTAAAGCTTGCCATCATGGCTTTTGGCAGTGAGTACTTTATGCCCTGTGGCCTCTATGGCTCCGGTTTCATGCACATTAATATGCCCGCTTTCTACGGCAATGACTGCTTGGTGCGGGCGCAAAAAAGCGGCTATGCTCAAAGCGTTGGTAATGGTGCCCGCCGATAAAAAGTGTACTTGGGCATGGGGGCTTTGGCAATGCTCTTGTAATAATTTTTCAGTTTTTTTACTTATATTATCAAGACCATAGCCTTCATGCTGTTCAGTCGTGGTGACTTGTAGAGCTTCCAGCATGGCAGGGTGACACGTGGTATTATAATCGTTTTTAAATGCTAAGATAATGGAATTGTGCATAGTTATCCTGTGTGTAGAAATATTAAAGTAAAGATACAGTAATGGATGTATTTTTTGAGGGGGCTGGGGTAAACTTTTTGGCGTTAGTTTCCCCCAGAAAAAATCATTGAGCTCTTTTTTATTTATGATGTGGCTTCAGAGGGCGGTGGTATATAGTCCGGTGCTAAATCCACAAATGATGTATAGCGAGAAATATACATAAGCTCTGCCACTCCCACAGGCCCATTACGCTGTTTGCCAATAATGATTTCTGCTATTCCTTGAGGTGGTCTTTCGGCAGGTTTGGTGAACTTATATACGTCATCTCTGTACACAAACATGATAACGTCAGCATCTTGCTCAATGGCTCCGGATTCGCGTAGGTCTGAGAGCATGGGGCGTTTGTCGGCACGCTCTTCTACTTTACGGTTTAACTGTGACAAAGCCACCACGGGAATATTCATTTCCTTGGCTAAAGCTTTGAGAGAGCGCGAAATCTCAGAAATTTCCAATTCACGCGAATCAATACGTCTTCCGGCCCGCATCAATTGTAAATAATCCACAATAACCATACCCACACCTTTTTCCGTCATAAGGCGTCGTGTTCTTGCACGTAATTCCAAGGTGCTAATGGCCGGAGTGTCGTCTATGTAAATAGGAGCCTGCCCTATGGCATCGGCAGCGGTGAAAAGCTGAGCCCAATCTTCGTCGGTAAGGCGACTGGGCTGGCGTAATAGGGAAACATCTACCTTGGCTTGTACCGCTAAAATACGTTGCAATAATTGCTCTTTACTCATTTCTAGGGAGTATACAGCCACGGGAGTGTTTTTTGCGATGGCTGCATTGAGTGCTAGGCACATGGCAAAAGCTGTTTTTCCCATAGATGGGCGTGCTGCCACAATGATTAAATCTGAAGGCTGTAAACCGGCCGTCATTTTATCAAGGCGAGAAAAACCTGTGGTGACGCCAGTTACTTGTTCGTTGGAACCGGCTAAATCTGAAAGCTTTTGGAATACCTTATCAATAAGCTCTTTAGTTGAGGAAAAATCTTTTCCTGCAGAACGCTGGGCAATGGAAAAAACAGATTGCTGCGAAGCATCCAGCAAGTCCTTTATGTCTTGCGTGCTGTCGTAGCAATTGCCAATAATTCCGGAACAGGTTTCAATAAGCCTGCGTTGCAGGGCTTTGTCGCGTACAATGTGCGCATAATGCGGCGCGTTGGCTCCAGCCACCACTGCTTGTGCTAAGTCTCCTAAGTAAACAACACCGCCTACTTCTTCTAGGGCATGATGATTTTTAAGGTGTTCAGCCACTGTGACTAGGTCAATGGGTTTAGAGCCATGATATAAAGTCATCATAGCGTCAAAAATTCTTTGATGTGCCGGTAAGTAAAAATCGTCTTTTTCCAAAACGTCTACAATAATATTGAGCACATTGGGTGAAGAAAAAATACCGGCCAGTACAGCCTGTTCTGCTTCTACAGAATGCGGTGGTACATGCTTAAGCAAAAGATCTTGGGCTTGCTCTGGATTTTTAGGGATAAATTTTTTACGAGTATGGTCTGGAAAATCTTTCATGTAAAAACCTTTAAGGTAAAAAGAGAGATACAAAGGCGTCGGCCAGTAAGAAAATTATGTCCCTCAATCTGTGTTAAATGTATGATCGGAGCAAATAGGAAAAGTTGAAAGGTTGCGCTTTGTGTTTTTATTGTAACAGAAAAACTTAGTGAGAAGCAAGTGAGGGGGCTTACGTTTAATACGTTAAGATAACATCGTTTCTCAAAGAAATATTGAATTTTTTTATGGAAAAAAAGTAAAAAAGCCGCCCTCAAAACAATTTTAAGGGCGGCTTTATGAATATAATAAGGCGCTTATTCGGCGGCTTCTTCTGCAGGAGCTTCAGCAGTTTCAGCTACTTCTTCAGTAGCAGCAACTACGTCGTCTTCAGCATAAACGCGTTGTTCGCTTTGTACCTTTACGATAACATTAGCAATAACGCCGGCAAAAAGACGCACACGCACTTCATGATCACCCAATACACGAATGGGAGCATCAAGTAAAATGCGGCGACGGTCTACATCTACACCCAAAGAAAGCAAAGTTTCTTGAATAAGGGTGGAGGTTACAGAACCGTATAATTTGTCATTTTCACCTACGCGCATTTTAATGACAACGTCAAGATTTTCTAATTTTTCAAGAATGCCTTGCGCGTCAGAACGCATGGAAGCCATTTTTTGCTCAAGCTTTTTACGCTCAAGTTCAAAAGCTTTCAAATTGCCGGGGCTGGCAACCATAGCCAAGCCTTGGGGCAACAAATAGTTACGACCATAACCGGCCTTAACGGAAACCACGTCACCTACATTGCCAAGATTTTCTACATCTGCACGGAGAATGATTT
>CAZBDD010000022.1:0-11868 GCA_964490475.1 uncultured Desulfovibrionaceae bacterium | reverse complement strand
CAATAACAGCTTCAAGAATACCTTCCCACACACCTTTGTCTCGCCAACGACAAAAACGACGATGTGTATTTTTCCAGTCACCATAATCGGGTGGTAGGTCTCTCCATGGTGCACCAGTGCGAAATATCCAAAAAACTGCATTTATAAACAGTCTATTATCAGAAGCAGGACGCCCAATACTTCCTTTTCGGCCACTTAGATAAGGCTTAATGTTTTCCCATATTGCATCTGAAATATCATGTCTGCGATGTGCTTGCATAAATCCTCCAACGTTGCGTTGAAAGATATATAACACACTTTTTATAATTTGACGACATTATCTAATTATTTTTTTGGAAAAAACCTTTTATGAACAAAAGGCTTTCACGCGAATTTTTCTTACGAAAAATTCTATTAAAATTTATCTAAAATTTAAAAAGCTGCTTTAATTATTTTTCAAAATTTTTTTGAAAAATAATTGTGCACACCCCTTTAATATTGACAGCAGAAAAAAAGCATGCTTTTGTAGACATAAGGTCTCTTATAAGGCTACCATGAAGAGACTTTTGTGTTGCACAATAATAGGCACAGCACAAACATCTTTATATATAAACGGTTATATGTCATCGTATTGGATTTTACGCAACTCTAGGCGCATCCTATTTCTGATGGCATACATTTTTTAGCGGACATATTTTTTGCAAGGAGACTTTTTATCATGAAAATGCTTTCATTACTTCCCCTCGTTGTATTTGCGCTGACACTTTTTCCTGTGCATGGACATGCATTTTTTAGCGACAAGAAAATTGACCTTGTCCAAGAAAGCACTTTTAAAAAAAGTAGCAACGTTATGATTGAAAAGGCTCTTGATAACTACAACCTTTGCCAAGACGGTGATTGGCGAAGCCAGCCTGATGACGGCAAGCACGTAGTTACTTACCGTTGCCAATACGACACCCCCTTGGCCATAAAAAATACTCTTGTACAGCAGGGCATTGTGGATCCACAAGTGCAAGAAATGATACTAAACGACTTACAAGAGCAAGATTTCGCATTAGATATGTTGCTCACCTTTGCCATTGATGACAAAGTAGAACATTTTAATTTAGCTAAAATAGCCCTGATCCATAAAGGTTCAGCACAAGAGCTTGCCCCTGAAACCTTTTCTACACACGTAGAAAGTATTTTACAAAAAAAACCTCTCTCCTTCCTCTTAGAAGGGAAAGCAGGAAATATTTTTAATTACACCACACACAAACACCTACTAAGCGCCCAAAAAGAATATCAAAACACCCAAAGCCACATGGGCACATTGCCAGATTCTTTTCAAGGTAAAGGCTCCATTTCTCTCGTTTCAAAGTTAAACGACCTTGTTTTTAATGATAAAGACAAAAGCATCACCGCTACTTTAACCATGGACATGGTAGCCACTCCTTCTGCGCAAAAAACCGACGATTCAGGCTACTTTCTTAAATATTTCAAATCAGCCTTAGGCCCACGCCCAGTGGTTTTATATTCGGAAAGCTTGCCCGTTCAACTAATACCTCAAGGTAAAGAGCTTAGGAACATACATTTTACCACTGCTGATAATAAAGCGCAGATTTTTTTTGAAAAAAAGGATTTAACTGCCCCTAAAGCAATACGCATAGAATATGTACATGCCTATGAAGACAAGGATAAACATACAGAAAAGAAAAACCCCAGCCAAACTGTTGCGCCTGCAGCGACAGACAGTGCCCCCAAAAAAGAGAGCCCTGAAGGAACACCGCAAGTACAGCCGGAAGTCACACCTCCAGCAACCTTAGTGGTAGCGCCTGAAGTAAAAAAAGAAATACCTAACATTGTAGGGAATTATGGCTATAATGCCCAAGGTATGGAGGGCAGCGCCCGCATTCAAGCCATAGAAGGTAAGACGGATAGCGTGCAGGTAAATATAAATACTGTCAATGTGCAAGCCCTGCACTTATGCCATTATGACGGTATATGCACCTACGAAGACGACAGCTATATTTGCATCATGAGCGACAAGCCCACCGAAGGCATGCAAGATACCTTTGAAATTTTACCTGCTGAAGATGGTTTTACCATTGCCAACAATCCGCCTTACTTATGCGGCGCTCGTGGCTTTTTAAATGGCGATTATTCGCGCTGCGAAGAAGCTTCCAACGGCCCTCTCTCCATGATGGTGATTCCTGTAGAAATTATTCACGAAGATGAAAATTATATTGCCCGCTTTAGCGATGATGGTTCTGAATCAGTAGACTTTGTCAGTAAAGAACAAGCAGAATTTTTAGAAACCATGATTGGCAAAAAAGTACTTGTACATTACAATAAAAATCAAATTTGGGATGAAGAAAAGAATTTTTGTAAGCGCTCCAAGGAAATCATTGCCATTAGCGATGCTTCTTTAGCAGAAGTACAATTGCTTGGGGGCTACAGCCATACAGGTGAAAATTTGCGTGGTTACGCTTTCATTGAGCCTAACTTTGAGAACCAAGCTGTTTTTAATGTACACCTCAATAATTATAGCAAAGATTTAAAAGATAATTGTCAATTTGCCGGTGAGTGTTATCCCGAAGGGCATGGTTTTATATGTAAAAGCCTTGACCAAGACCAAAAAGAATTTTTTGAAATTCTCCCGACAGAGCAAGGCTTTATGGTGCCAAAAAACACCAGCAACACTTGCCAACACAGCAATTTCATGTCTGGTAAATATAACAAGTGTGAAAATATAAACTATGGAATGTCCTCCATTTCCGGAACTTTACTAGAAATAGATCAAGATAACTTTGCTGAAACAACCATGATTATAGACTCTTATGGCAACAAAATTCTTGTAATCTTGAGCAAAGAACAAATGGCCTTAGCCCAGAGCTTTGTAGGAAAGAAAATTTTTGTTAGCTACGAAGATAAGCAATCGTGGAATATGCATGACCGAGCTTGCGTGCGTGAAAAGCAACTCATAAGCATCAGCGATGCCGTACTTATTCAAAAAGAAATGATGGGGAACTACCTACATACCTCAAAGGGTGTGCAAGGCTCTGCTATTCTAAGCCCTATCCCTTCCACCACCGAAAAAAACACAAATACCTCTGATGCAAATAAAGAAAAGAATTTCAATTTAGAACTTCATAACACAGGCTTAGTGTCACAAGAAACATGCTCTTTCACTGGCATTTGTAGCCCAGGAGGTTTAGGGTTTAGTTGCCAAAGCACAGATAAAGAACGTACAGAATTTCTTACGCTTGTGCCTGAAAAAGGTGGATTCTCCGTTGCCCTTAGCCTTAGCAGCTCTTGCACCATGAAGGGTATTCGAAGCGGAAAATATACCAAATGCACAGAGCAGACCCTTAATGCTGGTACGGTAAGTGGCACTTTAGCCAGCGTACAAGAAGAAAAAAACGGACAAATTTATTTTGTAGTAAAAATTAATGACAAAGAAATGCCCTTTACTATGACTCATGGACGCCTAGACTTTATACAACAGCTTATAGGAAAAAAAGTACTTGTAAATTATAAAGACCAACAAAAATGGCAAGCACAAGAAAAACTTTGCCAAAAAGTGCGCAGCTTTACATCTATAAAAGAAGTAAAATAACACAAAATTCTTTTGTTAGTGGCATGTAAAAAAACTCTTGCACCCAAGGGCGCAAGAGTTTTTTCTTGCCATACGCACATTTTCTGTATATGTAGCCTTTAGCAAAGATACAGTAGCCTCATTTCCGCATTAGCCTAAAACCAAGCTCCCGTATTATAAGCATCAAAATAATAATGGCTTCCTGAAAAATGACATTATTTTGCCACATTAGTGGGAAAACTCTAATGATTTTTTCACGACACCTCATTGACAGATGATGATTTCGTATTTACCTGTAAAATAGTTACTATCCTCACTATTCACAATCATTTCTGTAAAGTAGCCTGTTAGGAGTTCTCCATGGATTACGTAAAAAATACGCATATTCCTAAAGCCACCATCCAGCGCATTGCCGTATATATGCAAGTATTGGAACACTTAGAGCAAGAAGGGGTAGAAGTTATCTCTTCTGACCCACTGGCCAAAGCTTGTGACGTAAATGCTTCGCAAGTTCGCAAAGATTTAGCATTTTTTGGTGAATTTGGCGTGCGCGGTGTTGGGTACTATGTAAAAGCCCTTATTGCTTCTATTTCCGATGCGCTTGGCATTGCTCGTGAGTGGCGTTTAGCCTTAGTGGGTGTGGGTAATATGGGACGTGCAATTCTTAATCACTCTGAATTTAAAGCAAAAGGCTTTCATATTGTGGGTGCATTTGATTGTGACCCCTTTAAAATAGGCGAGAAAGTTTTCAACCTTGAAGTTATGTGTACCAAACGCCTCAAAGAAAAAGCTGGCGAATTAAACATAGAAATGGGCCTTATAGCCACCCCCCCTGAAAGAGTGCAACGCGCAGCTGATCACCTGGTAGATGCTGGCATACGTAGTATTTTAAATTTTGCTCCGGCGCGAGTGCGTGTTCCCGACAATGTTTTTGTAGAATATGTGGATTTTTTCCACCATCTATACACATTAACATTTAAATTGAGCCGATCCAGTTAATGGAGTCGGATTCTTCTACAGAGCCGGGCACCACAAAGCAGCATGTCAAAACCTGCCATGCCTCTGCACATACAACACATGGCACAGCTTTAGGCTTTGCCATTAGCTTTTTGACCAGACTTGGGCAAGCGCGTTTAGCACACGATGCTTTGCTTGCTCAGTCCATCAGCTATTTTTCCTTAGTAGGTCTTTTTTTAGGCGCCCTACTCACAACCCCCCTTGCTTTTTTTGTATTTTTCAATCACGCCATAGAAGCCCCCTTACTATGGGCTTGGTTCTATGTATTGACACATCTTTGGCTTAGCCGTGGTTTACACCATGATGGGCTCACCGATGTGGTGGACGGCCTAGGGGGAACCCCAAGCTTTTCTTTGTCATGGAAAAATTTCTCTGCCGTAGACAGCGCACAACAAGAAACCTTTTGGCGCATTGTAAAAGATAGTCACTTGGGAGCCTTTGGCGCAATGGCGCTAATTATGGCACTTGGCGGTGAAACTTTAGCTGTGGCCGAGCATATAAAAAATGCGCAAAGCTTACAAAATACCTCTCTGCTTTCTGCTCTTTACGCACTAATTCCACTGGTGCTGGCGCCAGCTTTTTCTCGCACGCTATGCACGCTTTTCATCTGTCTAAACACGGCTAAAAACCCACAATCTCTTGGGGGTAAAGTGGGTGCTGGCAAAAGCTCTCTCAAAGCATTTTGCCATGGTTTACTTGCTTTGCTATTTTGTCTGCCCTTAAGCTTTACAAAGGGCGGCATTGCCATTATTCTTTGCTCATTATTCTTGTTTTTTTTGAGCGTGCTGTCTCGTAGGTACGGTGGCTATAATGGCGACTTTCTTGGTATGCTTATTGTAAGCACACAACTTCTTTACCTACTTTGCATGTAAAACAATAAATATTTCTGCACAACTCAAAAAGTTTTAGGTATTACAAATAAACAACGCATAACCATACCGCTAGGGCGCTCCATAAGGATTGCTTTTTTAGCGTATCAAGAAGGGTTTCATGTATACACAAGATTTTACTTTGCTTCGCGAAGAATATGTCCAAGAAGTTTCAGGCACTGCCAAATTATGGAAGCACATTGCCACCGGCGCCGAAGTGCTTTCCATCAGTAATAACGATGAAAATAAATGCTTTGGCGTCACATTACGAACACCGCCGCCGGACTCTTCTGGCGTGGCGCATATTTTAGAACATTCTGTACTATGCGGTTCAGAAAAATATCCTGTGCGTGAACCTTTTGTGGAATTGCTAAAAGGCTCATTACAAACCTTTTTAAATGCCTTCACTTTTCCGGATAAAACATGTTACCCCGTGGCAAGCACCAATACGCAAGATTTTTATAATCTTGTGGATGTATACATTGACGCCGTTTTTCACCCGCGTATCAGTGAAGATATTTTTCGCCAAGAAGGCTGGCACGTGGAAGCAGAAAGTGCCGATGAACCATGGATTTTCAAAGGCGTAGTTTATAATGAAATGAAAGGGGTGTATTCTTCGCCTGATTCTATTCTAGCAGAACAATCACAGCAATCTATGTTTCCGGATATGATTTATAGTCTAGATTCTGGCGGGCATCCCAAGAGTATTTTAACTCTCACCTATGAGGCCTTTAAAGAGTTTCACACAACCTACTATCACCCTTCCAATGCGCGCTTTTTCTTTTGGGGCGATGACGAAGAAGGAAAACGCCTTGATATAGTAGGAGCAGAACTTGCACGCTTTAAGGCGACGGGACAAAAAGCACAATCTGCCATTCCTTTGCAAAAAAAGCTCGATATGCCAAGGCATATTGAAGTGCCCTATGCCAGTAGCGAAGAAAACAGCAAAGCGCTGTTCACCGTTAACTGGTTGCTTTGTGAAACAGCAAATACCACACAAGCCCTTATTCTAGAAATGCTAGAACATATTTTAGAAGGCTTGCCCGGCTCACCATTACGCAAAGCTCTCATTGAATCTGGTCTCGGAGAAGATACAGCTGGCATAGGCCTTGAAAGCGATCTGCGCCAAATGTATTATTCTGTAGGCATGAAAGGCGTACATCCTCGCGATATTTCCGAAGCAGAAATGCTCATTTATGAAACTCTTGCCAGTCTTGCAGACCTTGAAATACAGGGGATAGACCAAAATGCCATCGAAGCTGCCGTAAACAGTGTAGAATTTCATTTACGCGAAAATAACTCCGGCCGCTTCCCCCGTGGTTTGTCTGCCATGGTGCAAAGCCTTTCCACATGGCTCTACGACGGTGATCCGTTAGCCTCCTTGGCCTGGGAAAAACCGCTGGCGGAAATTAAAGAACGCCTAGCTCGAGGGGAAAGAATTTTTGAAAACTGCCTTAAAGAATGGTTCTTGAATAATGAACATCGCAGTACAGTTATTTTATTGCCCGATGCCACTCTTGAGCAAAAACGCGAAGAAGAAGAAAAGGCGCACCTAGCACGCATTCAAGCTGCATGCAGTCCTGAAGAGCGCAAAGAACTTGTCAAAGAAACAAAGCGTTTACAAGCATTGCAAGCTGCCGCCGATAGCCCCAAGGATTTAGCCACCATTCCTTGTATTGGCGTGGAGGACTTACCCTTGCGCAATGTTCCCCTCCCCATAGAGGTGAAACAACAAAAAGATGTACCTTCGCACACCTTTATTGCGCACGATTTAGATACCTCAGGGGTAGCTTATGTAAACCTTCTCTTGCCCCTTACGGCTGTGCCCGAGCGTCTTATGCCGCTTGTGCCACTTTTAGGGCGTGCGCTTTTGGAAATGGGCACAAAAAAATACGACTTCGTCAGCATGGGTATGCGCATTGCGGCACATACCGGCGGTGTGGGCGCCCATCCCTTTTTAAGCACGCATAGTCAAAGCAAAGCTCCCCTCACGTTTCTTTCTGTAGGCGGCAAAGCTGTGCGCGATAAAGTCAACGCACTTTTTGACATTTTACACGAAATTTTATTGAACCCTAACTTTGATCAACAAGAACGCTTTTGCCAAATGCTTCTTGAGGCAAAAGCGCGTATGGAACACGGCCTTGTAGCAGCAGGACATGGCGCTGTTTCTTCTCGAATTCGGGCCAGCTACACACAAACAGGCTGGTTAGAAGAACTTACTGGCGGCATCAGCTATTTAAAAACCGTGCGTCAATTACACCAAAAAGCAGAAGACCATTGGCCTGATCTTCTTGCAGATTTGCAGGAAGTTTATAACCTCATCGTGCGCGGCAACGTCTGCCTAGTGAACAGCACAGCCGATGCCTCTAGCCTTAGCCATATTGAAGATAAAGCCGCGGCTCTTATGCGCGCATTGCCACAAAAAGACTTACTCACTGCTGCTCCGTGGCAATGCCCAAAACTGCCCACAGCCGAAGCCTTTACGGCCCCTACCCAAATTAACTATGTGGCCAAAGGTGCCAATTTATATGAGTTGGGTTACAATTTCCACGGTTCGGCATTGGTAATTTTGCGCCATCTGCGCATGGGGTATCTCTGGGAAAAAGTACGTGTACTCGGTGGTGCCTATGGTGCATTTTGTGCTTTAGATCGCCTCAGTGGTACCTTTGTGCAAGCGTCTTATAGAGACCCAGCCGTAAAAGGTACTTTGCAAACCTATGATGCCACCTCTGACTACTTACGTGCTTTTAACCCTGATGCACGCACTTTGTCCGGCGCCATTGTGGGAGCCATTGGCGATCTCGATACTTACCTTTTACCCGATGCCAAAGGCAGTGCATCATTAAGTCGGTATCTGTGCGGCGATGACGATGAGGCCCGTCAAAAAATGCGCGATGAGGTGCTTTCTACTACCAAGCAACATTTTCATGATTTTGCAGAAATTATGGATGAGGTGCGTACTCATGGTCGCACTTGCGTACTTGGCGGTAGCCTTACACAAAAGACAGCGCAAGAAGAAGGCTGGCATGTAGAAAAGCTCCTTTAGTTTTTATGGAGGAGGGAATTTTTTATTCTCTCCTCCCTTTAGAAGGTATAGCGCTTTCTTGCATTTACTCCATAACCATCTTACTTTATATTACATTCTCATGGAAAAACTTATTCTTATTATCACAGAGCAGCAAAGCGGGCAGCGCTTAGACAAAGCCTTGCTTGTCCTTTTCCCCCATGCTTCTACTCGCGAAAGGCGACGTATTTGGGACAGCTGGCAAGTGCTCGTTAATGGAAAAGCCTGTTCGGCTGGGCATGCCGTCACCCAAGGCGATAGGATAAGCTTTAGCCACAAGGAAGTGGAGCCACAAGAAAGTAACACCCCTTGGCCGCATACAGACAGTGCCTTGCACAGAGCCTTGGCTGCTTTGCATATGCCCTATTGTATAGGTTCTTATATGCAATGGCATTTCTTTGCCAAACCCAGTGGCTTACACACGGTGCGCATTGCCGGTGGCGGTAAAAGTTTAGAGGATATTTTAGCTCAAGCCTATTTTAAAAATCGCCCTTTTTTTGTATGCAATAGACTTGATGCACACACTTCAGGCATTGTGGTTGTATCTGAAAGTGAAGGAAGTGTGCATGTATGGCAAGAATTAGAAAATGCCGGCCGCTGTCAGAAAAAATATCTAGCTCTTGTACATGCAGAGCAAGGAGAAGTGACACAAAGTACATGCGTGCGATATGCACTGGATACACATAAAAGAAAAATTTCTAAGGTGCTAGCACAAGAAGCTCCTTCTTTGCGTCATACGTATTTCGAACCTTTAGGCTCTATTCACGCAAAAGAATATGAAGCCTTGCGTGAATATTTTCCAACTTTCCCCCAAGAATTTCCAGCAACACCCCTAACGCTCATGGGTTGCACCATTCAAAAAGGGGCTAGACATCAAATTCGAGCCCATGCCGCCCATGCCGGTTTTCCTCTTTTCCAAGACCTGCGCTATATTCAACGCGCGGTTCCTCAAGAAGAAAGCTTCCTTCTACATCATGGGCAATTGGAATTCACTTTGCGTGGTGGCGAAGCAAAACACATACGCTGTCCCGCCCCATGGCAAGAAATATTTCATGAGCACGAGCAAGTGCAGGACTTTTTTTTATAAAACGCTGAATAATGTCTTTTTCTGGGGGAAACCAACCAAAAAGCTTCCCCCACCCCTTCAAGAAATAAAAGTATTCTCTAAAAATAGTTATTAGCTTTTTTCTCTATCTTTTAGCATCTTCACAGCACAAAACTTTCCGCACATGGCGCAGACATCTTCTTCCTTATGCGCTTGGCGACGCTGATGCAACATGGCAGGATCTATGGCCGCAGCTGCCATACCATCCCAATCAAGGTTGCGCCTTGCGGTATTCATGGCAAGCTCTCTATCAAGGGCGCGTTTGGTGCCAAGAGCCACTTCTCCGGCATGGGCGGCCACACGTGAAGCCATAACACCGGCATGCACATCGGCGGCATCTGGCAAGGTAAGATGTTCTGCCGGAGTCAAGTAACATAAAAAGTCTACACCAGCACGCACCCCCAAGGCGCCGCCAATGGCCCCTGCTATATGATCATAACCGGGCGAGCTGTCCACCACCAATGGGCCCAGCACATAAAGGGGCGCACCATGGGTCAAGCTCTTAATACCTCTAATTTGTGCCTCCACTTCTTGCAAAGGCACATGCCCAGGGCCCTCAATCATGCTTTGCACGCCATACTCACGAGCACGCAAGGCAAGACGCCCTAATGTGATTACTTCTTCCCATTGTGCGGCATCCCCTGCATCACAACCAGCGCCTGGGCGTAAACCATCACCAAGGGAAAGGGTTACATTATAAGCAAGAGCTATTTCTAACAATCTATCATATTGAGTTAATAAAGGATTTTCGGCATCATGTTCCAGCATCCAACGGGCTAACATGGCGCCGCCGCGTGAAACAATGCCCATAACTCTCCCATCACCAAGATCATTTTTAGGTAAATCTCCCCATGCAGCGCCACGGCGTGTTAAACCGCAATGCACTGTCATGTAGTCTACGCCTTGTTGCGCCTGTTTTTCAATTTCTTCGAAAAGCATATCCACGGTCATGGATTTAATAGTTTTATCGGCATCAAGCAATTTTTGCCCCACAGCATACATGGGTACCGTACCTATCGGTACAGGACAATTTTGTAGCATGGCAAGACGTAAGCTATCCAAATCGCCGGCTATGGAGAGATCCATAACCGTATCGGCGCCAGCCGTTAAAGCAACGCGCAGTTTTTCTGCTTCTGTGCTAGGACAATGTGATAAAGGAGAAGTGCCAAGATTAGCATTCACTTTAATACGGGCAGGTTGCCCCACCACAATGGGTTTTAAATTAGGATGCTTAGCATTGCCCAAAAGAACCATGGTACCTGCTTCTATGGCCTGGCGGATTGATTCTTCAGAAAGGCCTTCTTCTAAAGCAATTTGTGGGAGAAAGCGTTGTGCCATTTCGGCTAAGGCAGCATTTTTTTCAAAAATAGACATAATTTTTCCTTATTAGCTCGTCATTAAGCGCTTTTTTTATTGCGCTTATGTGAGCCGTATACGGCTGTTTCAAAAATGCACGTGCCCATAAGGAAAAAACAGCTTCCCTACGGCAGCATAATCTGCATCAGGTTCAAAGGGTTAGGGATTCATTCCCATTCTCAGCTTTGTCTCTCACAAAGCACCCCTAGCGCGTATAGTCATAGCTTAAGACAGCCTTGATGTAAATGAACTTTATGAATAAGGCTTTTATTTTGTATGTTTTTTAGTACCATTAATATACTCATTAGCCTGAGCTAAAAAACACGCTTCACGTTATTTCTAGAAAAGCACACTCGCCCCAATAGCACTTTGCGAACGCAGAAGGAAATTCTGGCTCATTTTACGCGGTGCAAAATTTTCGCCTATACTCAGGACTATAATCAATCAACGCTTCCTGAGGGACTTTTTTACCTTGGAATGTTTTTTGCAAATAATGTCTGCTAGGAAATCTTTTCACAAAGGATGTAAAATATGAATATTTCAAATGTATTTGACGTTAATAATGTTTATGGAATTAGCACCTTAGACCAAACACAAACAGAAAAAAACGTAACAGAGCAAAAAAGTACTACTTCTGGAGATACTGTTTCTATATCTGCTGAAGCTCGTAGCTTCTTTGCGCAAATGCAATCAGCCAGTACAATTACTATCAGTGAAACCGCGCAAGAAAATAGCAATGGAGAGACCATGACTATTGAAAGCGGTGAAGTTCAAGCTTTGGAAGCCAATTCTGTAGTTGCAAGTCAAGGCACTGAAGAGCAAGGCGGTAATGGCGGCGGCGGTAGCGGCGGCGGCGGTGGTGGCGGCGGCGCTAGCAGCGATGAAGAGTCTTCCTCTGATG
>CAZBDD010000021.1:0-12553 GCA_964490475.1 uncultured Desulfovibrionaceae bacterium | reverse complement strand
GCGCGCACTCCCCAAAAGCTTTCGGGATCATCAAGGGCCCTGCGACAAATGGCTTCGTAATCCTCTTGAGTTCTAACCCATGCTGAATCTTTGCCATGCATAGGTGGAATATAAGTTCGTCCCTCATTTAACAACGTAGTAAAGCTGTCTTGTGCCATGATGATCATTTTCTCCTTTATGAACAATATATTGAAAGGAAACATTCTTCCATTTTGATAAGGTACACGGCTGACATAGCAACGTCAAGTGGGGAAAATTGATTGATAAAACAATCAACGGCATTTTTTTTGCCTTATAACTTCGCGACTTAGCGTTAGAAAAACACAAGCAACTAAAAATACTTCAAAAGATAAAATTCACAATCAAAATCTCTTTAAAAAAAAATTTCAAAAAAATGAAAATTCTTTCTCTAAATTGTATACAGAGAGAAAAAAACACTGGAGTCATAAAAAACAATGATGCATTTTTTCAACAAAAAACATACTACTATTTATCTTCGTCTGGCATATCATTAATGGCATCCACAATGGTTCTGGAAGGATGCTTTGTGCAATAGGTGGTCATGTGCGTGGCTAATTGCATCATCCAATCTTCGCTCATAACAGTATTATTACTTAAGGCACTCATATACCCATCAATCCATGTGAGCATCATTTTTGTAGCATCTTTATTTCCTTTCAAAAATTGCGCACACGCCATCTTACCTAAATCAATTTCGTTAGCTTTAGCCATGGGAGCACAGTGCAAAATAGCAAAAATAAAAAAGCATATAATACATTTCATGTAAGAAACTCCTTTAAACAAGTTCATATATAAATTACATTTTTAACACATTTCTTGTCGTTCATTTTTCATAAAAACAAGCGAAATTACTGCCTGCCATGTTCTCCTTATCTTTGTCTATTTTTATATTGTCAAGTAAAAGTCTTTTTGCTATGTTTTACGCGATATTACACATTTATACCTCTGAGAGTTGCTATGAAAAAAACCTTCTTCATATATTTTTTGATGACATTTTTTTGCCTACACACAAGCAACATTACCATGATACCGCATGTTGCTCATGCCTCAGAAGATTTTGATAGACTCGTTCAAAGGGCAGAACAAAGACGTATAGCCATAGCTAAAAAAATGGAACAAAGCACTGTGTTTATATATTATCGAGAAGATGATGGCGTAAGCATGGGCACAGGTTTTGTTGTGGCTGATGGCTACGTATTAAGCAATGGACACGTGGTAGAAGGCGGCAGTGACTTTTATATAGGTGGTCAAAGCTTTAAACCTGTTCCAGCAAAAGTTATTGAATGGATTGATGACGATGTTTCAGATTTTGCCTTACTTAAATTTACCCCGCCCATAGACCTTCCCATTTTAAATTTTAACTTAAATGTTAACCGTACAGATAGGGTAAGTGCATGGGGTTTTCCTTATCTAGTAACTCAATTTGATCAAAAAATGGATAATTTAATGGGCGGCTCCAATGCCAACATTCCCCCTGTGGTATACAGCGAAGGCGCCATAAGCACATTTATACAACACTCTAACGGCAGAAGAAGCATAGCCCATACGGCCCCTATTTCACAAGGAAATAGCGGCGGCCCCCTTATAAATAGTCGCGGCGAAGTTGTAGGCATTAATACTTGGATTGCCACCAACGATGATGGTGCGGCTACTTTACACGGCTCTTTAATGGCGGCCGATGCCATAGATTTTTTACGCAATCTTGGTATTAAACCACAAATAGCTTCCGGAAGCCCTCAAAGCTACACTGCGCAAAATCCCCCGCCAGTGGGGCCAACTCATCAACTCCAAAGCTCACTTCTACCAGATATAGCCGGTACGCGTGAAATCCCTGATAGTTCACAATCCGACCTTGCAAGGCTTTTTAATTCTGCCCTAGAAGGTTTAGCCCAAACTGATGCACACCCCAACGCAGAGGGTTTAACCGGAGAATCTAAAGCACTGTATAACGCCGCCATTAAAGGAGATGCAGACGCTCAAGCTGAGCTTGGCTCCAGTTATTGGCTTGGCGAAGACGTGCCGGAAAATATTAACACAGCCGTCTATTGGCTAAAAAAATCAGTGGCGCAAAACAACATACTTGCAAAGCATGTTCTTGCCCTCATTTATATTTCAAGCACAGAATATAAGAATACTAAAGAAGGCTTGGCTCTTTTACGCCAAACAGCCAAGGAAAATGCCTATGCGGCTACCACTTTATCAGACATGCTTATCTTTGGAGAGGTTTATGGCATCAAGCAAGATCCGAAGGCCTCGTATGAAGCAGCTCTTAAGGGAGCAGAAGAAGATGATGAACAAGCTTTTGCTCTACTAGCCTTTTTCTACTTTGCCGGAGAAGGTGCCGTTGATGCAGACCCTAAGTTAGCTTTTGAATATGTACAAAAAAGCAAGGATGAAGCCCTCAGCAATGCCGTGCTCAGTTGGATGTACCATCAAGGTAGCCCCATGGAAAATGACGATGACAAAGCTTTTAAACATGCCCAGATTGCCGCAGAAGAAGGCGATTTTCTTGGCACTGGTCTACTCAGTTACTATTACTATTCAGGGCTTGGTACAAAGCAGGACTACGAAAAAGCTTTTGAATATGCCGAATTAGCCAGTGAGTATTTTAATGAAACAGGCTATTTTGTGCTTGCTTCCATGTATGCCCACGGCGAAGGTGTTGAACAAGACAATATTAAAGCATGGGCCTATTATGATATGGCCGCACGTAAATATATTGACTCTGCTGATACCAACCGAGATGCTTTAGCCAAAAAAATGAGCAAAAAAGATCTGAAAGCCGCTAAAGATTTGGTACGCTCTTGGCACTTGCAAAATGGACTTCCTTTTAAAGATAGCTAGGCAGTGCCAAATGACGAATTTTTCTGTACTGGAAAATCGTCATCTATTTTCAAGCAACAGTAACGTAAGCGGCATACATTAAGCAGAAAATTCGATTAAACTTCGTTTACTTGTTGCGTTAAACGTACTCTAATTTTGTAATTTGAGACCTCTGCACAGTGAGTTTGTAGATTTTTTATATACCAACCTGTTAAATCCATACTATATGCGGCGTGAACGTATTCTTACCCTTGTTACAAAATGCCAATGCATACGTGGAATTTTCATGTTGCAATAATAAACTACCTAATGTCCAGTCTTCATAGCAAAACACAAACCAGTTTTCATGATTTTTGCCTAGTTTTTGTAGTATATCTAAAGGAAAAAAAATAGTATTGGGCTCTAGGGAAAGCCCGCACCCCAGCGCTTTAAGGTAGCTTTCTTTCAAGGTCCACATGGCATAAAAAAAATAGCAACGGGCCATTGATGACTGCATGGGCTTTTCTTGCAAAAAAACTCTTTCGTGGGGATGAAGTACCCTATTTTCTAACACCTCATTCTCTGTAGCATACGCTATCTCCTCTACATCAAAACCAGTCTCCACATCTGAAAATAAGCAGCCTGCCAAACGTGCAGAATGTGAAAGATTAAACTGGATTTGCGTGAACTTGCTCAAGTACGGTTTTCCATATTTGTTTAAGGCTATCTCCCTACAAAAAGGGGGAATGGCATAGCTATCTAAACCATATTCAAAAGCCAAAGATGCCCCAAGAGAAAGACAGCGATCTTTTTCGTGGTATAGCGCAAGCACTTTCTCTTGCCGCCACAAGGGTATACGAGGAAAGGCGGCATCAAAAAGCATTTTCTTTTGAAAACGGGATACATCCATTAAAAAAAGCTTCATGGGGAAACCTCTACAAGCAATATCTTCAAACAAATAACGTAGATTACACCTTTTCAACAGCCTGTTAAGAGGCAATGATCCGTTAAATAGACTTGCTAAGACAGCTTCTGTTTTGTACTGTGTATATGATTAATATAAAATCTAAGAATTTAGGTTCTTTTTATGGTGAAATAATGCAAAAAAAATCTTTTAGTACCAGGCTCAGTCTTTACATTACCTTTGCTATCACATGTACTTTCTTAACTGTATTTATCTATAATTATTTACAAACAGAGCGTACTCTTCGAAAAATGAGTATTAATGAGGCAAATACTCTTGCCATGGCCACTACAGAAAAAATTGAGCGTATTTTACAACGAGTAGAACAAATTCCTCGCTATATTGCCCATCGTCTTACTACAGAAGACTTTACTAGAGCAGAGTTAGAAAAAATACTTACAAAATTTGTAGAATCCCAACCAGATGTATACGGAGCAACTATTTCTTTTGCCCACAAGGCATTGCCTAACGCCCCAGCACGATACTCCCCTTACTACTATAAAAAAGATGGTAAAATTCACAAAACAGACCTTGCCAACGACAAATATGAATACTGGCTGCAAGATTGGTATACAATGCCCAAAAAAGCAGGAAAAGCTCTTTGGAACGATCCCTATTTTGATGAAGGAGGTGGCAATACCTATATGGCAACCTTTTCGGTGCCTGTGTACAAACAAGACGCCATGGGTAACAAAACTTTTTTTGCCATTGTCACTGCCGATATAAGTATTGAATGGCTACAAAAAATAATAGCTGACATAAAAGTATATAAAACGGGACGTGCCTTTCTTTTAAGTCGCGATGGCATTTTCATAGCTCACCGTAGCAATACATTTACTATACCATTTGACAATAGTATTTACAACGTTGCTAAAACCTATGATGCGCCAAAACTGCTAGAATTAGCAAAAAAAATGACCAGTGGGCAAAAAGGTATTGCTTCACTCATAAATATTGAAACAAGAGAACATGTAGAAGTCATATACAATCCTCTTCCATCAAGCGGATGGAGTCTTGCTTTGTACGTTCCTGTTGAAGAATTGCTTTCAGAGCTTCATACGCAAACATTTATTGCTGCTTTTTTTGCCATTATCGGCATAGTAATGACAATAATTTTAGTGAGCATAGTGTCTTATGGAGCTACAAAACCTTTACGCCAGCTCTCAAAAAGCACGGAAGAAATAGCAACAGGCAAGTTAGATTCGCAACTGCCAAAAGTAAAGCATTTTGACGAAATTGGACAATTGACGCTAGCTTTTGAACACATGCGTGCAGACCTTAAGAGATATATTGATAACCTTACCAGTGCAACCGCTGTGAAAGAACGCATTGAAAGCGAACTCAAAATCGCACGCACTATTCAAGAAAGCTTTGTACCAAAGAATTTTCCACCATTTCCTGAGCGCACAGAGTTTGATATTTTTGCCTCCTTACATCCCGCCCGAGAGGTAGGTGGTGATTTTTATGACTTTTTTATTTTTGATGAAGATTTACTCTTCTTTTCTGTGGGCGATGTTTCCGGTAAAGGAATACCAGCAGCCCTCTTTATGGCAGTGACAAAAACTTTAACTAAAGGCATAGCAGAACATGAGCGAGACCCTGCAAGAGTTTTACAATTTGTCAATGATGAATTAGCTGAAGAAAATGATAGTTGTATGTTTGTCACTTTGTTTTGTGGAATTTTTAATATTCGCACAGGCGAACTGACCTATACTAATGCAGGACACGATGCCCCGCTCATTGTACGCAATGGCGAACCTATTACACCTCTACCGCTAACAAAATCTGTTGCTTTAGGCATTATGGAAGGCATAAGCTACACCAATCTTCAAATACAACTTTTACCTGAAGATATGTTACTTCTTTATACCGATGGCGTAACTGAAGCTATGTCCCCTACTCAAGAACAATTTGGCTTACATCGACTCTATAATGTTCTAGAGAGCAACAACACCGTCAACGGACTTGTTACAAAGGTGAGCCAAGCTGTAAAAGAGCATGCTGGCCATGCAGAACAATCTGACGATATTACCATCATGGCTTTGCAATGGACACCACTATCTATTTCGCGTGCGTAGCCTGTTGCAGTTCTGCTTCATGACGTTCTGATAGGATGCAATGTTTTCTAAGGGTCAATACATTCAGCCCATTTTCATAGGTATACTCTGCACTATCCATAAGTTTTTTTACTAAAAAAATACCCAAACCACCAATACGTCGTTCTTCCAATGGTGCATGTATGTCAGGTTCTTCTACTCCTAACGGGTCAAATGCCACTCCATTGTCAGAAAATTTGAGTATAAGCATGGAGGCGTTACAATCAAAAGCCACTTCCAACGTGATTTGCGCTGCAAAGTCATCAATATTTTCTGGATGAGCATATTGAATATTATTTGTAAAAATCTCATCTGCCACAATCAATAAATGTTGTTTAAATTTTTCTGCAAGCCCAAGCTCCATGGCTATGTCTGATAACCACTCTTTGAGTATGGAAAAAGCATCTAGTTTAAGAGGAAGCACGAGGGCATTTTCTTTGTTGTACTGAAAGATTTTTATGTTGTTTGACATAAACTACATCCTTATTCTATATTGAAAATAGTATCAAACCCTGTCATTTCAAACACTTCCCGAACATCACTATTAACATTTTTTATAACCATGGTTCCTCCGCATTTTGCCATATACTTATTAGCTATAAGAAGAGCGCGAAGTCCAGAACTAGACACATAGGCTACTGCACTAAAATCAAGAATGAGCGTGGTAATCCCATCTCTTTTTGCCTCTAGCTGGTTTTCAAGTTCTGTAGCAGTTATGGTGTCAATGCTACCCTCAATACTGGCAGTTAGAGTGCTCCCTTCTTGCACAAACTCTATCTTCATTATTATCTCCTTAAACTATTCTATTTCCATGGGATTTTTACCATTTAATTTGTACAAAATGTGAAAAGTTCTATCTCTACCTGATGGTTCATAATATGTAGTGTAGCTTAAATATTCTGCATCAATCCATGTATTTATAAACTTATCAAGCACTTTTGCATGGTTTTTATCTGAAAAAACTAGCTGCTCACCTTTTTCATCTTCCATTAAATAGCCTATCAAGAATCCCTCTTCTACATACATAAGAGGCTTCACACGTTTTTTATGAGCAGTATATTCTATCGCCTTTTTACTAGAAGTTTCCTCATACTTCCCTGCAAAAAAAGCAGAGCCGGTGCAGTGCTTGTTATCATTAACCATACCTATTTCAAAATCTGCAGATGTTATTTTTCCAGATATTTCACTTAAAGCGCTTTTTCCTTTACAAATAAAGTTTTCTCCGTCTTGCGTACATACATTTTTATATCCACATGCCCCTGGGTAGTTATTTTTACCTCCTCCCATAATTTCTATATTGAATTCTTTGTCAGAGTAACGAACCACAGAAGCATACATAGCAACTTTTTCATTTTTCATTAAATAATTGATAATTTCTGGTTTTTCTTTCGCTTGCTCTTTTTTAGCAGGTAAACTTTTCATGGGTGTAGAGGGCATATTGCGCAAGATTGGGCGAAAATCAGGAATTTCATTCTTATATAGTATACTCATAATTTCCCTGCCATTTTGTGGCGAATCTGAAGCATAAATTATTCCATAAGGTGCGCTAAATCCTACAAAACGAATTTGTATGGAAGTATCTTTATGAACTTCAAATTGAACAGTGAGTTTTACTAAAATCTCAGAAAGCAGCTCTCTTGTTTGCTCATCAAAACCAGGAATGCGAGAAACATCAACATCAGCTGTAAAGTCAACAACTTGAATCTGCCGTGCATCTACATACTGAAGCCATAGCGGATTTTTAAGAAAAGCATTTCCCTCTAGGGAAGAACCAATAGTAATATCTTTATCTGGACTCAATGATCTATGTTTTACAGTATTAATCGCGATACCTTGCGTTGCACTTAAAGCGTCATTAACAGTAAAAACTGAGAAAAAACAAAATAGTACAAAGAATAAAGTTACTGCTTTACGAGACATAGCCTTCTCCTAATATGTTTTTAAGACTCGAAAAAATATTCCTTTAAAATCGTGCCTCAGCACATTTTATCAAAGTATTTTTTCAGTATTAGTAGTTGTAAATAAAACTCCTAAACCTGCTAATTAGAGACCTCTGCACAATTATAAATACGTGGATTGCTTCGCTTCGCTCGCAGTGACTTTCGTTGTAATATCAAGTCATTGCGAGGAGCGCAGCGACGTGGCAATCCATGCCTTTTGGATTATGCAGAAGTCTTGACTAATTATCCTTGCAAAGAATGATACATTTTACAATAAAATGCAACTCGATAAAATGTTTATAATATACTTAACAGGCTTGTTATCAGGTGCTTTATAAAAGCTTTTTTGAAACTACTTTTCAGCAGAATGAAGAGATGTAACTTATAATAATTAAAGCATTTTGAGAAAGAGAGACGTTTTGAAAGGAAAGGGAAACTTTTTAACTTTGGCAAATGCGCCCCTTTCCTTTCAAAAAAATAAAAACTTAAAATAATATCATTTTTGAGTTAAAATATATAAATAAAAACACCGTAAACAAAAGAATAAATGCTCTTTTCCGGTATTTTTATGACGCCATAGTACGGTTTTTCAGTGTCGACTAACTCTTGATTAGTTCAAAGTCAAAAAAGCTTTTACAATTACACTACGCTTTCTTTGCAAACTTTTTACGGAAATACTTTAATGCGTCACCTTCAGCACAGTACCACAGATATTATTCGTGATTACTGGCCAAAGCCTCTAAGCTATTAGAAGCCGCCGCTATAATATTATCGGCTAATTGTAAAAAACCACGCTTTGCAGGCGATGGAGCATCTAAAAAAACCACAGGCACACCGCTGTCCGCAGCTACTACTGTAGCCGGATCTAAAGGAATATCGCCCAAGAACTTCAAGCCATAGCGCTCGGCCAAGGTTTTACCGCCGCCTTTTTTAAATAAATGTATAGCTTCATGACAATGCGGACAGAAAAGACCACTCATATTTTCCACCACACCAAGCACATTGGCTTTGGCATGTTGCAAAAAGTTTAAAGCCTTACGCACATCTGCCAAAGATATTTCTTGTGGCGTAGTCACCACTACGCATAAAGCATCGGGAATGGTTTGCAAAATAGTCATATGCTCATCACCAGTACCAGGAGGAGAATCAATGAGCAAAAAATCTAGTTCACCCCATTGCACATCAGAAATAAATTGACGAATAGCCGCTGTTTTTTTGGGGCCACGCCATAGCACAGCGCTGTCTTTTTCTTTCAGTAATGAATCCATGGAAATAACATGAAGATTTTCATTATATGCTGCTGGAAGCATTAAAGAACCGCTTTCATCCATTTCTATACCTGCATCCAAACCCAAAAGATTTGGTACACTGGGGCCGTGAATATCTACATCTAAAATACCCACTTTAAAGCCCTTGGCTGCCAAAGCCGCCGCAGTGTTTACCGTTACAGAGCTTTTACCAACGCCCCCCTTACCACTCATAATAAACAATTTGTGACGAATTTTACCAAGGGTAGAAGAAATAAGCTTTTCTTGCAAAGCCATGGCGGCATTGACACCTTTGTTGCCATCACCGCCGCTACTACACGAAGAACACGAAGACATAGTTTTACTCCTTTATAATACACACAATAGGCAAAAATTTTATCGCTATCTAGCTTACCACAATTTATCAGCCCTATGAAAAGGTTCGTTATTGGTAAAGAAAAGTGTTTATGCCACCATTACCAGCCATGGCTACCCACTAAATCCACAAAAACTGCGCTACCCACATCTTTCACCAATACAGTGCCATTTTCTCTACGCACTTGCATAAGCCTTTGAGAACGTTTTTGATCTCCCACGGGAATAAGCATAATACCGCCTTCGTCTAATTGGCGTACCAAAGGCTTTGGAATTTCAGGGCCACCGGCTGTCACCAAGATACGGTCAAAGGGAGCCGCCTCAGCCATACCCAAGGTGCCGTCATCTCGCTTCATATAAATATTTTTCATGGGCATCTTATGCGTCAATAGGTTGCGTGTAGCTTCATATAATTCCGGTATCCGTTCCACTGTATACACAAGGCAACCCAAAAATGACAATATGGCCGATTGATAGCCAGAACCAGTGCCTATTTCCAGCACACGCATGCCCTTTTCTACTCGCAAAAGTTGTGTCATATAAGCCACTGTGGAAGGATGGGAAATGGTTTGACCAAAACCTATGGGCAAAGGGCGATCTTCATAGGCTTGCATACGAAAAACTTCTTGCACAAATTCGTGGCGAGGGACATTTTCCATGGCATGCAGCACTTGTTCGTCTACAATACCCACATGTTCACGCAAATGCCGCACCATAACCTTGCGTAATCTTTTAGGATCAAAAAGGTTTTGCGTAGGCTCTTGTCTGCTTTGCGCAGCTCTTTTTTGCGAAGCCTTTGACAACCATTGAGTATCTCTAGGGCTAAACTGAGGATTTTGCCCTTTTTTATGCCAGCTATCGTACATATTTCCTTCATTTTTGCTTTATGGATTCCACTTGTATCTCACTGTAAGAACAAATTTCTTATACTATGTCAATAGTAAAGGTCTAGCCTTTACCCCAGTTAAGTGGCGTACAAAAATTTTTCCTTTTCTCTTAATGACAAGTTCTTACAGACCTTGTATAATATGTGCCATTGCTAGTGAACAAAAAACAGTATCTTTTCTGTAAATAAAATAACCACCCTAACCCTTACAGGTTCTTATGAAATCAAGATCTATTTTCCCTAAAATACTTATTATGCTTTTGTTAGGCTTGCTTGCTTATGGCGGCTACCTTTTTTATGAAGATAGCGACGGCCCCATAGTAACACTTGAGCCGAATACCGGTTTTATTTCGCCTGAGTCTCAATTAACGCTCAAAATGGAAGACATTTCCAAAGTGCGCTCTGTAGAAGTAATTTTACGTTATAAAGATCAAGTTATTCCTGTATTTTCTAAGCACTTCTCCCCCTATCAAACTCATGAAGTTGCACAATTTTCCTTTAAAAATGTTCCCGTACCTGAAGGAAAATTCGCATTGGAAATCAAAGCTAAAGACGCTTCGCTAGCTTCTTTTGGCCTTGGTAATAGTACCATTCTTACCTTGCCTGTAACCTTGGATTCCGTACCACCTAAGGTAAGCATGCTTTCTTCCCCGCCCACCATACGTCGTGGCGGTGCTGGAGCACTATACTTTTCAGTCAATGAAGGGGTCTTGAACAGCGGTGTGCAATTGGGTGAACACTTTTTCCCTGCATATATACAGGATGATAAAAATTTCATCTGTCTTTTTGCCTTTCCTCACAATATGAAGATGGAAGATTTTAAACCAAAACTTGTAGTGAGCGACCTTGCAGGCAATACTGTACGTTTAGATTTTCGCCTGCACGCCAATGACAGAAAGTTTAAAGAAGATACCATCAAAATCACAGACAGATTTTTAGAAACGGTAAGTCAAAAATTGTATGACCTTGCCCCCAGTGCTGCAAACCCTCTGGAACGGTTTTTAATTATTAACAGCGATATACGCCTAGCCAACACCACTTTCCTCTATGAACTTGGGCAAAAAAGTCAAGATAAACTCTTGTGGCAGGGGCCCTTTATGCGTTTACCCCGTTCGGCTTCTCGGGCAGGGTATGGGGAATACCGCTCTTACACCTACAAAGGAAAGGTCATAGACAATCAATGGCATTTAGGGCATGACCTTGCCTCCATTAAGGAAGATAAAGTTCCTGCTGCTAATAATGGCACTGTAATTTTTACTGGTAATGTGGGTATATATGGCAATCTTGTGGTTGTGGACCATGGCCTTGGGCTTATGTCCTTATACTCTCACCTTACAGATATCACCACAAAGCAAGGGAATACGATAAAAAAAGGGGATATTATTGGCACCACTGGCGTATCAGGTATGGCCTTTGGCGACCATATACATTTTGGTATACTAGTAGGCGGCATAGAGGTAAGCCCCTTAGAATGGCTTGACCCCAAGTGGATTCTGCATAATATTACCAACAGGATTTCTGCCAAGAAATAACATATCACAGATAATAGGATCACGAAAAATGGATACTAATTTAAGAGCATATATAAGCCTTGGTTCCAACAAAGGGCAAAGCAGGGTTTTTCTTGGAGCCGCCAGAGAAACCTTAAAGGTTACTGAAGGGCTCACCCTTGTAGCCTCGTCCCCCATTTATTCTACCGAACCACAAGGCTATAAAGAGCAGGACTGGTTTTATAATCAAGTCATTGCCTTGGATTGCGCTCCCTCATGGACAGGTTTAAAGCTTTTGCAATTTATGCAGGGTATAGAAGATGAACTTGGCAGAGAGCGTAGCCCCGATACAGCTTTGCGCTTTGGGCCTCGTAATATAGATCTTGATCTTTTACTCTTTGGTCAAGAGACGCAAACAGATCCCGCATGCATACTGCCGCATCCGCGTATGTGGCAAAGAGCCTTTGTATTAATTCCCTTGCGCGATGTGTTACAGCAAGATATATTGGCTCACGAAGAAAATGCACAAGCATTACTACATGAAACTAACACCAGCCTTGCATTACTTGAATACTCTGTAAAAGACATGCAAATCTATCAGAAAGAAATATAATAACGAGGATAAAAATATGTGGAAATGGATTATTTTGGCTTTGGCATGTTATGCGCTCTACCGCCTTTTTGCCAATGATATAAAAAAGAAAAAAGCCAAAAATGCTGAAGAAGATTCCA
>CAZBDD010000020.1:0-12657 GCA_964490475.1 uncultured Desulfovibrionaceae bacterium | reverse complement strand
TTATACAGCGCAACATACCCTTAGAAGATATGATGCGCCAAGAAGGTGTACGTTTAAACGCACGTATATCTTATAAATTACTTATGTCTATCTTTTACCATGGAGCCCCCTTACACGATGGCGCGGTTATTATTAGCAATGGCAAGCTCTCTGCTGCCTCATGCATATTACCTTTAGCCGTAGTGCAAGGAAAAAACTTCGGCACCAGACATCGTGCCGCCCTTGGCATAACAGAAGAAACCGATGCCATAGCCATTGTGGTTTCTGAAGAAAGAGGCGAAATTTCCTTGGCCATTAAAGGGGAACTTTCAAGAAACCTTTCTGCCAAAAAATTACGGGAGGCTATTGATAATGCGCTTTAATTTAAATGCTTTAAAAAGTATTAGTTTGCCTACAATACTTGTTTCTCTTAGTATTGCCACATGTGCATGGTATATTATAAGCATTCAAGACCGTATGGATATTCAACTCAAAATCACCTTAGATTACACTAATATACCTAGAAACCTTGTGATTACTAGCGGGCTTACCAATGAAATTGATGTACACCTTCGTGGGCCAAAAGCCTTATTGCAAAGTTCAGCAAGTCGCAGAGCAACGCACGCCATGAGCTTAAGTCAGCTACGTGAGGGAAAAAACATTATTCCGTTTTCACCACCTACTTGGGAAGAAAGTTATCGAGCTTATGAAATTTTAGAGGTTAAACCGTCGCACCTCACCATTTACGCAGAAAATGTGCGCGAACGAACCATCCCCATTGAGCCGCATGTAGATTCTGCCCTAGATGATTCTGTCTTTATCGTCAAAGATATTGTGCTCAGCCCTAGTTCAGCTTTAATACGAGGCCCTGAAAGCACTGTCAAAGACATTAGCAAAGTTACCCTTGATTTGCGCATTGACCCCACAGAAAAAGCAGGCACTTACGTAAAAACATTTCCTTTAGTTATGGGTATTGCTCAAACCACAGTTTCACCTAACTCTGTGCGGGCAACCTATACTGTAGCAAGTAAAAGAGCACATATGCATCTGGAAAAATATGTACTTATCAATGGGCCACAAGGTGATTATTCCATAATCCCTGAAAGTATAAGTTTTAACGTAGAGCTACCGGAGAACTTAAAAGATGATTCTCCTTATTTATCGCAAGCAGAAGTACGCGTCACTCCCCCCTTATTGGAAGTAGGGCAGCAAGCGTCTGTGCCTATTATATTTTCTTTACCCTCGGGAATGTCTTTAAGAAACAACAATAAAACTCCACACGTGCAAATTACACGCATACGATAAATACTTTCCAAAATCAAAAGTGGGCGCAATTTACTTGCGCCATTAAGTGATTGAATTTTGCGCCTTTCCCCTTGGCAGCTTTACTGACAATAGCGGAGCAAGCACCACACAGTGGGGTTTGTCATTAGTCTGACCTCCCGCCTAGCGGGAGGTTTTCTTTTCCACAATAAAAAAACGCTGTAAAAACAGCGTTTTTTGTACAACTTTATAGATTTACAGCTTTGCCTGTAGGATTCTCAGCTACAAAAGACTATAAAATCAATTATAAGCTCATAGCCCCTTAAGCATGCAACTCTATTCTTAAAGTTACTAGATACTTATAGAGAGTCTGCTTCAATTCATCCATATCAATGGGTTTGGACACATGCGCATTCAAACCAGCTTCAAAGCTATCCTTGCGATCTTCTGCCATGGCATTAGCAGTCATAGCAATAATAGGTATGGCCATGGAATCGTGCTTACGGCTGCTACGTATGCGCCTTGTGGCTTGTAAGCCATCCATCACTGGCATACGCATGTCCATAAGAATAAGATCATAATCCATCTCTAAAAACATATTATACCCTTCTTCTCCATTATTAGCCACATCGACCTGCACGCCAAAATCATTCAATATGGCCAGTGCCACTTCTTGATTAATGGCATCATCTTCCACTAATAAGAAGCGCATACCTTCATAACGCATGGTTTTCCAAGGGGCATCAAGCGCTTGGTCTTGCCCTGTCACCGGCACATATTCATCAAATTGCACATCAAAGGCAAAAGTAGAGCCTGCTCCCTCTTCACTGGTAACAGAAACATGTCCACCCATAAGCTCTACAAAAGCTTTACAAATAGATAAACCAAGCCCTGTGCCGCCAAAGCGGCGCGAGGTAGAGGTTTCTGCTTGTGTAAAGGGCTTAAACAAATCAGCTTGCTGCTGCTTTGTCATACCAATGCCCGTATCTGTCACACGACAATTCAAGCGAATTTTTCCTGTGCCTGAAGGCTCTGCCCGCACAGCAATGGTAATAAGACCATTGGAAGTAAACTTAGAGGCATTACCCGCAAGATTGAGCAAAACTTGCGAAAAACGTAACGAGTCACCATTAACATAGCGAGGCACACTTTCATCAATAACAACGTTCACGCCGGTTTGATTTTCTTTAGCCCGCGGTAAAACAAGCTCATAAACTTTTTCAATGGCTTCAAACACATCAAAAGTTTTCTTTTCTATGGTCATGGCACCGGCTTCAATACGAGAAAAATCTAAAATATCATTGATAATTCCCAACAATAAAGAGGCAGAAGATTGAATTTTATTTAGATAATTCAACTGTCTTGCCGGTGGGTTATCCTGAATGGCAAGACGTGTCATACCTAGCACACCATTCATGGGGGTGCGTATTTCGTGGCTCATACGTGCCAAGAAATCGCGTTGAGCTTGTTTAGCCGTTTGCGCCAAAGCCAGCGCGTTACGGTCTGTAATATCAGTGAGCACGCGTAAATGCACAATTTTACCATCATGCCAATAAATAAGCCTATCAGAAATCAAAAAATCTCTTTCTGTCACAGCATTATGTTCTTCGCGATGCAAAACTTTGAAATCAGGCTCGCCATTTTCACCAAAAAGTGCTTCTTGCGGGCAATCTTCACAGGGGTCATCACGGCCATACAGGGCTCTGTAACAAATGGCATTATCAATATCTTTTACATTCCAAACATTTTGCAAATAAGAGTTGGTATAAATAAGACGACGCGTTTTAGGGTCGCACACCATAATAGCCAGCTCCATATTATTCATTACTGCTTGCAAAGCATTAATGGCACGAGCGCTTTCTTCATTGGCCTTACTAACATTTTCTGCCATATCATTGATGCTTGCCACCACGTCACCAAACTCTCCGCTCATGGGCGGAATACGATGGGATAAATCTTCTTTTAAATTAAGCACGCCGTGGATAACATTGTTCATATCGCGCACGGTGCGTCGCGAAAGGAAAAGCAAAAGAAGGGCTGTGACAAGCACACAGCCAAGCAATAACATAAACGTTTCTCGCGTTAGTTTAGCCAATTGCGCTTGCACGTCATCTTCTAGTTCATTGGCCCATATATAGCCAATAACCTTGCCACCCCTTTCAATAGGGTACATGGCATTCATAATTTCACCGCGCACCATAAGCCCATGTTCCACACTAGCCTTGTTTTCAGACATTACCTGCCGTGCAGGATGATCTTCAGCCACAGCTTTACCCACAGTGTCATGATAGGTTTCACTGGGCGCATAAGCCAAAATTGCATCTAGCTCCAAACTGTAATAGCCTACGCCAAGACCAGAATTTTTAGGAATTATGCTATCGCTTTTCTTTGATAAATCTGCATTTAAAATATATATTTTCTCTTTTTTAGAAGCATTCAAAGCATTATTTTGCTCTAGTATACCATCAAAACCCTTTGGGCCAAGCATGGAATCTAACACATGGGTAATAGATAAGAGCTTATTTTGCTTTTCAGATAGGAGGGCATTTTCCACAATCTCCATGCCCAATCGAGCCACTAAAATAAAGGGAAGATTAACAGCAAGCAACAAGATGACACTTACTTTAAATTGCCACGAAAACCTAAATTTATTCATAATACCCCACTCACTTAAAATGTTTTCATTTCAAGTAATATTTTAACAATGCAGATATACCAATGCATGTACAAAGATTTTGTACTCACCTGATTAGTAGTGTATGAAATAAAGTCTTAAAAGAAAGATGCTTATATAAAGTGCGCTAACCAAGACGAAATTGAAGGCAAAGAGACAAAACTCAAAAGTTACGATTTCTTTTTCTTATTATAAATCACTACTTTCATTTTGTCCAGAGCAAAAAAAATTTTCGACCCTTTTAGTGAGCACGAACGCATTTTTCCGACTTTTTCACCATGAGACCTTTACAAAAAGAGAAACAAAATCTACTATAAAAATGAACTTGTTTTTTTTGAAGGTGTGATATATTTATAACAGCCCTTGTAATTGCACTTTAATAAAAGTTTCTACTGAGGTATACCTTGCTTCATGATCAAGAAAAAAAGAAAACTTCTTATCTCATCATCGTGCTATTCTTATGCACCAGCATTTTTGCTGGTCTAGGCTTTGTTTTTGTCTCCACCTTAGATAATTTGTATAAAGAGCAAGCAGATGCCTCTTTGGCGCAGGCGTCATCCTATATCACACGCTTTTATGACTACAGCAACAAAGAAACCCAAAACTATCTTACTGTAGTTGCCGATGCCTTTATAGAAGAGTTAGATGAAAATCCCTTAACCACTCACACAGAGCTTTTAAACTCCATCCCTCTAGCTGAGCATAAATATCTCTTTTTAGGCTTCATCTCCACCGATGGTGACGTAAGCATTTCGACAAATAAATCTACCACCATTGAATTTGACAATACCGTAAAAAAGCTTCTCATGTATGGTGAGCAAAGCTTTTATGCCACAGGTTTCGTGAATAACGTTGGACAATATATGTCTTTTCACGCAATACCTGTACAAACCGAAGACGGCTTGGTGGGTCGCATTTTTTGCGGTTTCATACTGCCCATAACCAAGAGGATGCTTCTTCCCGATCATTTGCCACAAAATATTTGGTACGGCATTGTCAATGAGCAAGGGATTCTTTTAGACGGCACAGCGCCCTCCATTACTTTGGGTAATAATGTCTTGCACATTTGGAGTTCTTTTAAAAAAAACAGCCCCGAAGAATTACAAAGACTCACAACCCATGTGCATAATGGGCGAGAAGTTTTTGGTCATATCACCCTACACAACACGTCATATTATGTAAGTTTTACCCCCACCCAAAACAAAAATTGGATGGTAATGGTTTCCATAACGCAAAAAAGTATACACCAACACTTTCTCAATGTTATTTGGGCCATCATCGGTACTGGCGGTGTTTGGTTGCTTTTCTGCATTGGCATACTTACACATATCACCCAAATACAAAGACGCGAAAGAAAAAGTGCTGAGCATTATGCTGAAAAGCTACAAAACCTGTTCAACGAAATTCCTAGCGGTGTTGTACGCTTTCAAGATGATGCCCATTGGACCATTTTAGAATACGGCTCCTCTTTCTTGCCTACTCTTGGTATCAGCGCTCAAGAGCTAGAAGAAGATTATGGAGGTAGCTTATACAACCTTGTGCATCCGCGCGACAGAAAAACCTTAGCAGGCCAAGTAGACCAAGAGTTGGAACATAACGCTGACCTGCTTGTTTTAGAAATTCGCCTTCAGTTAAAGGACAAAAGAACCTTGTGGGTTCTTATGAGCACCCGTCATATGCATGATGACGAAGGTGGCTTTTGGTTTTGGGCTGTGGTTACGAATATTACCGAACGCAAAATCAGCGAATTGCATAATCAAAGCATGAGTGAACGTTATAAGTATATTTTTGAAGCTTCTGACAAAATTTTATACGAATATGACTGGAACAAAGGTGAATTACGCACCACTGTGCAGTTTTTTGAAAAATTTGGTTATCGTTTACCTGAAACCGATGAAGAATATTACACTATCGCCCCTAGTCTCATTCATGAAGATGATGTGGATTTGTTTAATGCTATGCACTTGTCACTACAAACGGGAAAAACTGCCGCTGAAGCTTTAGTACGTATAAAAAATGCCAATGACTATTGGGTGTGGTGTCAATTACGACAAAGCATTTGGACAGATTCTGAGGATAACTGCCTTAAAGCCATTGGTGAAATCCGCAATGTGGATGAAGAAACACGCTCCATCCAAAAATTGCGCGATGATGTACAAAGAGATTCCTTTACGGGACTATACAATAAAACCGCCACCACAGAACTTATTCAACGTGAATTAGTGCTAGAAGAAACAGATAGAGGGGTCTTGTGTATCATTGACGTAGACAACTTTAAGCAAGTCAATGACACTTTAGGCCACGCCAGAGGTGATGCAGTCATTAAAGATTTAGCCTCAGGTTTAGCACGAATTTTCCGCAGTGATGACATTGTGGGCCGTGTAGGGGGCGATGAGTATATTGTATATATCAAAAATATGCCTAAATTAGGAACACTTCTGGTAAAACTTGACCGAGTTCTTGCCTTCTTTAACCAGCATTTGCAAGACGAGCACAATGAAGTACACATTTCATGTAGTATTGGCATAGCTCTTTTTCCAAAAGATGGCCCCACCTATCAAGAATTATATCAGCATGCCGATAAGGCATTATATCGCTCAAAGAAGAAAAAGGGTATTTATACCTTTTACGACCCAAAAGTAGATTTGTAATGTCAACCAATCAAAACGAAACCGCAGAAATTTAACAATACTTTAGGATTTTATGAATACTACCGATGTTCTTTGGGTGTGCACCATAAGCATAGCTGTTGCCGTCGCCCTATATAGTGTTAGTGGGCGTCTTCGTAAAAGTTACGTTTATTATAAACAAAAAAAACGTAACGCCGCCATTGTACAAAAGCTTCTTCAAGCAAGCATACCTCAGCGTAGCACCTTTCGCCTAGAAGTAACTCAAGGCGATTTTAAAGGTTTATGTGCTGAAGGAGTGTGCGGCGCTGCAGACAAAAAAACATTTCACTTGCAAGTGACCAATACCTTTGGCGTACACCAATGGATTGCCGTGCCCATTAGCATGTTTTTTCCTGTAACTTTGGAGGGGGTTCAAACTTTTTATCACTTCACCTCCATGGCACATGCAGCTCATCGCAAAGAAAATTATACAGAGCTTACTTTTGTTTTACCGCCATCAATTTCTCCTGGGCAAAATAGAGCCTTTTTGCGATTTTCTCCGCCAAAGCCCTTGGTTCTTGCCCTTAGCTTATGGCTTTTACAAGGGACACGCCCTTTGCCTCAATCAAGAGAAAGCCTTGCAAAGCCTTTTTTACTTTCCATGCCACAGACTAACAATGACATGGAGCTTGATAATATTTCTGCTGGCGGCATGCGCATTCTCCTTTATGAAAATGGCATGAAACAGTATTCTGAATATTTCAAACCTGATGCCCGTTTACTTTTCTTGCTTGTGCTCGTGGGAAAAAACAAAAAAGAAATAAAAAAAATGCATGCTATTTCCCCAAAAATTGTGGATGGAAGTACCACTTCAGCTCAGGGAAGTATTGTGCTTCTTACTGATAGTATTACCCAAAAAAATCCCAAAGAAATTTTAAAGAAAAATGAAAGTACTAACACCATTGAAAACACCAATGATGAAGAAGCACAAGTACACACGCAATCTTTTATGTTATCTTGTCGAGTGCGGGCTCTTATTCATGCAGAAGATGATGCTCTTTGGCAAATTTGCACACGATTTGATGCATGGGCTGCCATTGAGGAAGACGTAGATAAAATTTCATGGTTCCCCACAGATTCTGACAAATCTGTGCCACCATTGGCTACTTGGATTATGCGTGCGCATATGGAACAAACCAAAAAAATTTAGGAATTTTTCCTCTTTCATTGGCTTCGAAATTGCGCTATGCTCTACACAGAAAAGGACAATACCATTTTCTCTTTTAATAACTTTTAACCTTGGAGGATCGCTTGGACGGAGGTTCCGACAGTACTCTCTGGTCACGGCTGGCAAGACTTTTTCGCCGTGGCGATGATGAATCTTTAGAAAGAGCTATTTTAGAAGCCCGCGCCGATGGCGAAGTGGCAGCTGACGAAGAATCAATGTTACTAAGCATATTGCGTATCGACGATTTACAAGTGCAAGACGTAATGATACCTCGCACAGACATTGATTGTGTGCCCTCAGAAACATCATTGGCCTTTGCGGCACAATGCATTGTGGATTCAGGGCATTCACGAATTCCAGTTTTTCATGATACCAGAGATAATATCATAGGCATTTTGCATGCCAAAGACTTGTTGCGTGATATTATTAACCCCACCAAGGTACATACCGTAGTGGACGGCATCATGAGAGAACCTTTCTTTGTTCCCGAAACCAAGGGAATACGAGAATTATTACAAGAATTTCGGACACGTAAATTACATATAGCCATTGCCCTTGATGAATACGGGGGTACCTCTGGTCTTATAACCATTGAAGATGTGCTTGAAGAAATTGTGGGCGATATAGAAGACGAACACGATGCCCCCAAGGAAGAAGACATCAGGGATCTTGGCAATTCTAGTTACGAACTAACGGGAAGAGCCTACTTAGAAGACTTAGAAGAGCTTGGTATAGAAATTTTCTCTGATGAAGTGGATACCATTGGCGGTTATTTAAGCCTACAAGCTGGTCATGTGCCCACAGAAGGTGAAGTTTTTCTTATCAATGAATGGACGTTTACCGTTATAGAAGCTGATGTAAAGTTTATTCGGCGAGTTTTAGCAGAAAAGAAAGTTGAAGAAATGGAGACAGCATCTGAAGATTGAAAGGATACCTCCTGCTCTTCACACTCTGTCACAGCTTTTGCAATAAAGACTGGCGGTGAAAACATCGCAGAAGGACAAGATTTAGCTCTTGCTCCATCAACAGGCAATGCGCAAGAAAGCGCCGTGCAGGGCTTTTTTTCAAGCCCTTCAGAGGCCAATAGTACACAGGTAGCACGAAATCATAGGTCACAAATGCAACATATCTCATCCTACCTGTGGGGCTTCCTAGGTGTTTTAGGACTTTGGCTCGGTTTTCCCAATGCGGTTATGCATATAGCTCCTGCTGTGCTACTGTACCCATTGGCCTTATATGCATTGGGAACAGAGGCAAAAACAAGCAAGGAAGCCTTGCGACATGGTTGGCTTACGGGTTTGTTGGGAGCTTTCGCGGCACTGTATTGGCTAGCCATACCCATTAAAAATGTGGGTGGCCTTCCTTGGCCTTTGGCAATACCTTGCGCTTTATTCGTAGGAGCCTATGTCGGCTTTTATGGTGGTTTGTTTTCCTTAGCCGCATGGTATCTGAAAAGCAAAGAAACGCTTATTGCATCTACTCTTTGGCAGAGAGCCTTAGCTTTAGCTTGTATTTGGTATGCGTTAGAGCTTCTACGAGGAATATTTCTCACCGGCTTTCCTTGGCTTAGCTTGAGTTCGGCCTTTGCGCCCATGCCGATTTTTATTCAAGGGGCTTCCGTGGTAGGAGCTTATGCTTTATCGGCATGTTTTACCCTTATGATTTTATGGCTATGGGAAGGAATAAGACGCTATGCGCACACAAAAAGTTTGCAAAAGAGTGCCTTTTTAACGGGCTCAGCCGTAACTCTTCTCGCTATTTTGCTCGCTTGGGGACATATGTCTTTAAAAAACGAATCGCGAGCTGATAATGCCTTTTCCGTCATTATGGTAGAAGGTAATATAGATCAAAATATTAAATGGGAGCCACACCATCAACAAAGCACTCTTGATTTATACGCCCGCTTAAGCAAAAAAGCTCTTGAAGGGGTACGGGCAAAAGACAACTCTGCTGTACCATTACTTATTTGGCCTGAAACAGCTATGCCTTTTTATTTAGAAATACACCCTCAGTTAGGTCCGGCATTGCGTGATTTTATCATCAAAAACCGCACCCCACTTCTAGTGGGAGCCCCAGCTGCGCATGTGGATGCATTGGGTAAAAACAGTCCATTTAATCGTGTCTATCTCATTGATGAAACAGGCACCATGTTAGACTATTATGACAAAGCACACCTTGTACCTTTTGGAGAATATGTGCCTGAATGGTTGCAATGGAATTTCCTTGAAGCACTTCTTCAAGGTATAGGCACTTTTACACCGGGAACACGCACTAGTCCCGTGCGCTATGATTCTCTTGCCATGGGTATATTGCTTTGCTATGAAAGTATCTTTCCGCATTTAGCACAGGAAAGAAGTAAAAGTGGAGCCAATGTTTTTATAAATTTAAGCAATGATGGATGGTTTGGCGATTCTGCCGCTCCACAGCAACATTTGCACTTAGCCTCCATGCGCGCCGTGGAGCAAGGACGTTGGATTGTACGCTCTACCAATACAGGAATTTCTGCCATCATTGATGCTCAAGGCAGAGTACGTATGCAAGGGGAACAATTTAAAGCTCAAAGCCTTTTGGGTACAGCGTACACAGAGCAAAAATATAGTGTTTTTAACAGAATGTATTCGTTTATACCGTATATATTTTTAGTGCTATTCATTGTTGCTCTCATTCCATGGCAAAGAAAAAACTTTAACAACAAGACATAATATGCTACAGATTGCTGAATTACGCACCCGATGTGCGCCCCTCATAGAACGCTTTACCTCCCTTTGGGGGAGGCTTTGACCTTGCCGGTTTAGAAAAAAAATTAGCAAGTATTGAAGAAGAGCTTGCCAAGCCCGATGCTTGGAATAATCCCGTAGCTTTAACGCCTTTATTGCAAGAAAAACGTCAACTTGAAGATGAAGTACAAAGACTTGGCATTTTGCAAAATTGCTATAACGACATGCAAGATTGGTTAGTGCTTGCGGGAGATGCCTCACGCATAGAATCGGCAACAGAAATAGAAAGTAATGATGAACTACAAGAAGCTTTAGAACATCTGGCACAACAAATTGAAGATCTTAGCCTCTTGCTTGATGCCACAGAAATGCATATGCTACTCAGTGCTGAAGAAGATCATTACAATGCAATTTTAGAAATACATCCTGGCGCAGGAGGAACGGAATCACAAGATTGGGCAGAAATGCTTTTACGCATGTATACACGTTGGGCCACCACGCATAAGTATAAAGTGGAAGAAATGGACTATCTTAGCGGTGATGAAGCAGGCATAAAAAGCGTTACTTTGCGCATAAGCGGGCCCAGTGCTTATGGTTTACTTAAAAGCGAAAGAGGTATACATAGACTTATTCGCATTTCACCTTTCGATTCTTCAGGTCGAAGACATACTTCTTTTGCCTCGGTAGATATTATTCCCGATGCAGGACAAGATATACAAATTGAAGTGAAGGAAAGCGATTTACGCTATGATACTTTCCGTTCTAGTGGGCCAGGTGGGCAAAGTGTAAATACCACCAGTTCCGCTGTGCGCATAACCCATATTCCGACAGGCGTAACGGCACAGTGTCAAAATGAGAAATCGCAGCATCACAACAAAGAAACAGCATTGCAAATTTTACGTGCGCGCTTATATGATTTAGAGATGCGCAAAAGAGACGCGCAGCGCCAAGCGCACTATGCCGACAAAGACAGTATTGCTTTTGGTAGTCAAATTCGTACTTATACGTTACATCCGTATCGTTTAGTGAAGGACCATAGAAGCAATACAGAAGTAGGTGATGTGGACGCCGTGCTCAACGGCCGTATTGATATTTTTCAACGAGAGCATCTTTTATACGAACATGATAGAAAAAAGTAAGATAATTCCTCTTAAGGCTCTATTATCAGGAGAGACCAAAAGGCTGGTAGAAGAACTCTATTCAGCCCAGAGGATGCTTATGCCTGAAGAAAGAAGCATTCCAGGGCAAGATCCTACCTATTTTGTCGTTGCAAAATTGCTGTCTCATTTAAACAAAAAAGCATGGAATGAACTCTGCGCACTGACGCGCCCTTCTATTTATGACTTTTTTTCAGCAGAATGCTTTGAAGAAAAAGGAGCAGTGCATTTATCACTGCTAAAAGAAGCATCACCCTCACCAGAATGGATGCACCATCTCTTCTTATCCGCCTCTTTTTTACAACAGCTAAAAGAAGACATTTCGCGAGCAAAGCGCGGTGGGGCTCCTTTGGCCTTGGTTCGCTTTGCCATAGAGCAACACAACAATTTTACTTTTGAAAATGCCACTCGCATTTTATACGATGCACTGGAAAAATGCGGAGAAGAATGCGACACCCTAGGCATTTTAGATACCAAAAATTTTGCCCTCATTCTCCCTGGGGCTAAATCATTTAAGGCACTAAGCATTGTGGAAGATATCCTCGATGAATGCCGACATAACGCTCTGTCCCTATGTGCAGGCATAGCAGCTCACACAGGATCTGAGTGCAATATTCAAAAATTTCTTGAACATGCCACCACAGCTTTGGAGCAAGCCCTCAAACAAAAAGTGGCTCTATTTATACACAGAAAACCCCAAGAAAGTCTTGAAGCAAAACGCACCCTAGTTCAGGGTCATGAAAAACGTTTTCTTTTTGGCCCCATTGACGAGGTGTAATTATGGCTAATACGACAATGAGCATTTGCATAATGAGCGGAAAAGGCGGCGTTGGCAAAACCAACATCACCTTAAATCTGTCTTATGCTTTTAAAAACTTAGAACTTCCTACATTGCTCATGGACTGTGATATGGGGCTTGCCAACTTAGACGTACTTCTTGGCATTACCCCTGAATATACTATGCAAGACGCGTTGCTTGGAAATTGCGAAATGCGCGATGTGCTACACAACCTCGAAGAAGGCCTTGTGG
>CAZBDD010000019.1:0-12697 GCA_964490475.1 uncultured Desulfovibrionaceae bacterium | reverse complement strand
GTCTTGATCAAATTTTACGTATGGCGCATATTCCGCGCCATAAGAAAAGACAGCTCGAAGCTGTGTTGCATGACCTTGCTCAAGAAGGCCGGCTCTTGCGCATGCATGGCGGACAATGGGTTAGCAATGGGCAAGTGCGCAGTTATGTAGGGCGTTATAGCGTACAGCGCTCCGGCGTGGGTTTTGTGGATATGGCAAGACCAGAACATGCCGAGAATGCATCAGAGCAAGAGGCTGGAAAAAGCAGAGCAAAAAAATCTTCATCCACACTTTCTATTTTTGTGCATCCTTCTCAAGCTGGGGAGGCATGGCATGGTGATATGGTGCGCGTGGCACTACTTCCAGGTCGAGGGGGTAAAAGAAAAGAGGGCGCTCATGGTCCCAGCCCAGAGGGACGCATTGTGCAAGTATTAGAGCGTACTGTAAAGGATATTATGGTGCGTGTAGAAGATAGTGTGCAAGAACATAGACCCACCTTTTCTGCTTCAAAGCGTCCTTCCCGACGGGTGAAGAAAAAGCAACAAAATGATCTTTCGCAATCTCCTTATATATATTGTACGCCGTGTGATGTGCGTTTTTCCTTTTCTTTGCGAATAGCTACAGAAAACCTTGATGAAGATTTTTTTACGCACTTTGAACCTCAATCTTTGTTATTAGTTCGGCCTACCCAGCAAATTTCTGCACAGCTTTGGCAGGGAGAGGTATTGTCCACCCATGGGCGAGAAGATGATGTGGCGGTACAAGAGGAACTTGTGAAAATTAATCATCAATGCCCCAGTGAATTTCCTCCGGCAGCTTTGGAAGAAGCAGCGCAGTTGCCTGATGTTCCTAAAGAAAGTGATTATGCGCATAGAGTAGACTTGCGTGCCTTGCCCTTTGTGACCATTGATGGCGAAGAAGCCAGAGATTTTGACGATGCCATTTATGTGCATCCAGTGGATAAAGGCGGATGGTCTTTGCAGGTGGCCATTGCTGATGTAACCCATTATGTGCATCAAAATTCTGCTTTAGATAAAGAAGCAAAAATTCGCGGTAATTCGTGGTATTTTCCCCGTTCTGTGGAACCTATGTTTCCAAAGTCTTTGTCTAATGGCCTTTGTAGTTTAAATCCGCATCAAGACAGGTTAGTCATGGTGGCGCATATGCACTTTGATGCTCATGGCATACGCTATAAAAGTGAATTTTATGCTGGTGTAATACATTCGCATGCTCGCCTTACCTACACGCAAGTAAAAGAGCTAGTAGTGGATAATAATGCGCAAAGCCAAGAAGTGTTCATGGGGCAAGCCCATGGAAATACAGTATTTAAAATGCTACAAAATGCTGAAGCCTTGGCACGAAGTTTAGAAAAAATGCGTATGCAGCGCGGAACCTTGGATTTTCACAGGCCGGAGCCTTATTATCACTTCGATACACATGGTCGTATTATAGATATAACGCGCAAAGAAGAACACTTTGCCCATAAACTCATTGAAGAGTGCATGATTGCCGCCAATGAGGCCGTGGCAGAATTTTTAGAAGAAAAGGCTATGCCTCTTTTATTTCGCGTGCATCCGGAGCCGGAACCTACGCGCTTAGAGGGGCTTTTTAAAACTCTAGCTTCCACTTCTTTGGCAGAGAATATACCACGCAATGCAAAGGCTAGTGACCTGCAAGCTCTTTTGCATGCCGCCGCTGGCAGTGAACAAGAATTTCTTGTGGGGCGTGTAACCTTACGCACCATGCCACAAGCTCGCTATCAGCCGGAAAATTTAGGCCACTTTGGTTTGGCATCGACATGCTATTGTCATTTTACTTCTCCCATTCGGCGCTATGCAGACATGGTTGTGCACAGGGCTTTAAAACAGGTATTGCGTAAACAAAGCTCCATCAAAGAAGAAGGTGCTGATGTGAGTTCTTTACCGGAAGACTATAAACTTCTTGCTCTTGGAGATGCCTTAAACGTCGCGGAAAGAGCCTCTATGGAAGCAGAAAGAGAAATGGCCAGACGTTTAGCTGTTCTTATTATGCAAGGGCATGAAGGGCAGGAATATGAGGGTATAATAGCTGGCGTATCTGACTTTGGTATTTTTGTGGAATTAGACGCTATGCCCGTGGAGGGCATGGTACGCATTAGAGATTTGGGAGATGACTTTTTTGAATTTGATGCCGAGAAACAAGAGCTTTTGGGTGTCATGAGCGGTATGCGTTATGCCTTGGGGCATAAAGTTCAAGTGCGTCTTGTGGAAGTGAACTTGGGACGTTTAGAAATTACTTTTACTTTAAGCAAAGCTCCTTCTATGCGCCTGCCTCGTAAGCAAGCTGCCAAGTTGCGCAAGGGACGAGATAAAAAGTTTGCAGGTAAACGACGTAAAAGGTAGGGGCAGCAAGGCACTACAAACGTTGTTATCAAAAAATAATCTGGTGCAATTTGAGGGCGAAAAGGCATTTAATCGGCGTTTCCTTTTATTTGTTTATTTGCTAGAATACTGTCTTGTAACGCCGAAGCGGTGCTATATTATTGCCTCATTTTAAAGGAACAAAACGATGTTAGCCATTTTGAATTATGAAGCTGGCAATCAAACCAGTGTCAAAAGAGCCTTAGAGCATGTGGGAATTCCCGCTATTATTACTCAGGATACTGAAATATTAGAAAAGGCATCCGGCATTATTTTTCCGGGTGTGGGCGCAGCCGGGCAAGCCATGCAACATCTTATGCAAAGTGGCATGGATGTTGTTTTAAAGCGCTGTATTGAAAAAGGTATTCCCTTGTTGGGTATTTGTCTTGGTTGCCAAATTCTTTTAGAGTATAGCGAAGAAAACAATCAATCATGCTTGGGGCTTGCCCCAGGAATTTGCAAGCGTTTCCCTGAAGGGTTGTATGAAGAAGACGCAACACCTGTACGCATACCTCATATGGGTTGGAACGGCCTTGCTCATAAGCAAGAATCAGTATTGTTAAAAGATGTACCAAGCGATGCAGAATTTTATTTCGTGCATAGTTATTATGTAGAGCCAGATCCTGCTCTTGTGATAGCAACCACATATTATGGTATGGAATTTTGCAGTATTTATGGACGTGATGGTTTGTGGGCTTTACAATTCCATGTGGAAAAAAGCGGCATACCCGGCTTACAAATATTGAAAAATTTCTATGCATATTGCAAAGCTAAGGGAGGCAAGCATGCTGAGTAAACGTGTTATACCTTGCCTTGATGTTCGCGATGGCAAGTTGACTAAGGGTGTGAAATTTGAGGGTAATGTAGACATTGGTGACCCTGTAGAAACAGCCAAACGTTATTATGAAGAAGGCGCCGACGAAATTGTTTTTTACGATATCACAGCTTCTCACGAAAAAAGAGGTATTTTTCTTGATGTAGTGTCACGAGTGGCTGCAGAAATATGCATTCCCTTTAGTGTAGGTGGTGGTATTGCCACTGTGGAAGATATGCGTGCTGTGCTTTTGGCCGGTGCCGAAAAAATCTCTGTGAATTCTGCTGCGGTGAAAAATCCTTCTATAATTACTGAAGGGGCTGCGGCCTTTGGTTCGCAAGCCATAGTGGTAGGTATGGATGTTAAACAAGTGGAAAAAAGTGATATCATCCCTTCCGGTTATGAAATTGTTATTCATGGTGGGCGCAAGCATATGGACTTAGATGCCTTGGCATGGGCGCGGCAATGTCAAGAGTTGGGCGCCGGTGAATTGTGTATCAACTCCATAGATGCCGATGGCATGCGCGATGGCTATGAGTTGAATTTAACACGTATGATTTGTGAAGCTGTGAGCATTCCTGTCATTGCATCGGGTGGCGCTGGTAGTCCTGAACATATGTATCAAGCGGTTACTGAGGGGAAGGCATCGGCGGCGCTTATCGCTTCCATAGTGCATTATGGGCAATATACCATAGCCGATTGCAAAGAGCATATGGCTCGTCGCGGAGCTAAGGTACGCTTAACTATAAAATAAAGCTCACGGTACCTTTATTGATATATTTAAACTCAAAAATGATACTATTTTAACTTATTAATATCTTTTCCAGTGACGACTCATTGAAACGTTTTGAAGGAATGGGGGGTGAGGGGAAAGTTTTCCTTCCCCCTCAAGAAAATAATTACTATATATACTATTTATTGCTTAGAATAGGCGCCATTGATGTTCACATTTTCAGGGCATCCCACACTGGCATTGTCTCCCACAAAAGTAATAAAGGCAGCTTTAGGGGTAAAGAGCACATAAAAGTCACTGTTGTTTTGATTACTAATTTGCATCCAACCTTTGTTTAATGCACCTAAACCATTAAAGGTGCATATTTCTCCGGCAGCATTGCGAGCCGTACCTTGTATGGTCACGGTACCATCATGCACTTGAGCAGAGAAAAAGGAATAAGCATTTTCATAGTCAGATGTGGCAGGTATTACAGCAGCAATGCGAATAAGCTCGCGCATGCGTTCTACTGTGGCTTTTATATGTGCCCGTTCTATGTCCATGGTTTTTACTAGCTTGGCTATTTCAGCATCTTTTTCGCCATGTGCCCAGTTGTATTGCCATTGAGTCAGGCGTTTGTGCTGCTCAGGGGTAATTCGCGTTTCTAAAAGGTCGATGGTAGATTGCAATAACTTAGTGGCAAGAATATATTGTGGGTTTTCAGCCAGTCGCTCTTCTAAGGAGCTTTTTTTTGTGCTTTGGGGGGCAGTGCTCATTTGTGGTTTTGTCTTTGCCGTGGTCAAGGTGCTGTCTAGCTCTGGCGCCATGGAAGAGCCATGAGCAAAAGGTGTAAAAGACATTATACAAAAAAACATTGTGGTAAAAAGAAAAGAAAGCGCTTGATACTTCATTCCAACCTCACAAAAATTATGTCAAATGAATATATAGCAATCCAGTATGAAGACTTCTTGCGCAATTCATTGCGTAGGGTCTCATGGAGCGTTGACGGCAGTCGTATGGTTAGTCCATGAGTTAATTCTACATGCAAAATGCAAAAGCTTCAAGGCTTTATCTCGAAACTTTTGCAAACAACAGAGCTTTAGGTTATTTTTTGTTAATACCTACTTTTGCTGGGCGTAATAAGCGTCCTTTTAATTTATACCCCCGCTGCATTACGGAAGAAACGTGGTTGTTTTCCATATCTTCACGTGCCTCAAAAGTTAAAGCTTCGTGTAATTCAGGGGTGAATTCTTCGCCCACTTGTCCTACAGGCTCAAGACCGTGATTTTTCACTGCATCTAATAAAAGTTTGCGTGTCATTTCTATGCCCATAAGAATGTCTTTACAGGCGTCGTTTTGACCGCCGTATTGCAGGGCAAGGTCTAGATTGTCTAGAGAAGGCAAAAGACTGGCCAGCACTTTTTCTGCAGCATAGGTGAGCTGCTCTTCATGTTCGCGTGCAAGGCGTTTTTTATAATTTTCCATCTCAGCCAAAGCGCGTAGGCGTGTTTGCTCTGCTTCTTCCTTTACCGAACAGCTGGGGCAAATGTGTTCGAGGCAAAGCTCATTTAAATTTTCTGGCACAAGGGGTACAACGCATTCCTCTTGTTCCATGGCCTCATGTGTCATGCTTTCTTGGGCTCTTGGATCTTGAGCCATGACCTCTTGGGCTTGGTCAAAAAAATCCGTGGGGTCATTTTTATATCTTCCATGTGTTTTTTTATGTGACATGCGACACTCCTTTCTAGGCTATATTTTTAAGTAAACCTTAGCCCTCTGTCAAGGTCTTACTCTTGTCTTTTTTGCTAATATATTAATATGTAAAGTATATTTAGATTGCATTTTTCTTGTGTCATGTGCAATGCTTTGAAGTGAAAAGCAAAATATTTTATTAAGCGTAGTTTTTTTGCCATATATCAAGGCTGTATTTTTTAGATATTTTATAGCACCACTACAAAAGCTCGACTTTTATTTATTTATTCTGTAAAATGCCGCATCAATATAAAGGAAGCTACTGAAATTTTTGTGCTTAGCTTATACTTTTAGGGAGAATATATGTCTTGTCGAATTATACAATGCGCCTCTGAAAAAGATTGGCCTCTTATCGAAGAAATTATTAAAGGTCGTGAAAATACAGAAGAAACAGTGGATTCTGTTGTGCATGATATTTTGCAAGATGTGCAAAAACGAGGCGATAGCGCTTTGCTAGAGTATACAAAACGCTTTGATTGCCCTCACTTGGAAAACGATGAAGCAAAGCCTTTTACTTTGCGTTTAGATGTTTCAGACATTGCCCGCAGTGCTGCTATAGTGGCCGGAGAAGACCTTCGCATTATTGCAGAAGCTGCTGAAAATATACGCACTTTTCATGAAGCGCAAGTGGAGAAATCTTGGTTTATCACTCGTGAAGATGGTACTATTTTAGGGCAAAAAGTTCTTCCGGTAGATCGTGCTGGTCTCTATGTGCCTGGAGGGCAAGGGGGCAATACTCCTTTACTTTCTTCCTTGCTTATGAATGCCATTCCCGCGCAAGTGGCTGGCGTGAAAAGTCTTGCAGTAGTGACTCCTCCGCGTGAAGATGGTACTATTAATCCGCATATACTGGCTGTGGCACATCTTTTAGATATTGATGAAATTTATTGCATGGGTTCCGCATGGGCCATTGGCGCTTTAGCTTATGGCACAGAAAGCATTACTCCGGTTGATGTGATTGCAGGACCAGGAAATATTTACGTAACAACTGCCAAACGCATGGTGCAAGGGCGTGTGGGTATTGATATGATTGCAGGCCCTAGTGAAGTGTTGGTTATTGCCGATGGTAGTGCCAATCCCGCTTGGGTAGCGGCTGATATGCTTTCTCAAGCAGAGCATGATAGCTTGGCCTCAGCGGTATGCATTACCGAAACGGCTTTCATGGCAGAAGCTATTCAACGCGAACTAGAGGCACAATGTGCTGTCTTACCACGCGCCAGTGTGGCCGCAAAGTCTTTAAAAGATTGGGGGGCCATTGTGGTAACACCTAATATGCGCGTGGCATTGGCCTTAGCTAATAAAGTGGCTCCAGAGCATTTGGAGCTATGCGTAAAAGACCCTTGGGCTCTTATGCCACATATAAAACATGCAGGGGCTATTTTTATGGGCTCGCATTCTCCTGAGGCAGTGGGTGACTATTTTGCTGGCCCAAATCATGTATTGCCTACCATGGGAACGGCGCGCTTTTCTTCACCTCTTACAGTGCAAACTTTTTGTAAGCGCTCTTCTGTGGTGGCGGCTTCTCCGGCTTTTGTACAAAAACATGCACAATCCATCGCTCGGTTGGCTCGCTTGGAAGGGCTTGAAGCTCATGCCCGTTCCATAGAATGCCGCGCAAAGAAATTTACTTCTCTCTAATCGAGAAATTGTTATATTTTTATTTGTAAAATTTTCTAAGAAACTTTACTCTAAGGAGAAAACCCTATGAAAGTGGTTATGCAAACTACTATTGATGCCTTCCCCTGCATTGCACGTGGTAAGGTAAGAGATATGTATGAAATTGATGCCGAAACCTTGCTTATTGTTACTACAGATCGCATGTCGGCTTTTGACGTAATTATGAATGAGCCTGTTCCTTATAAAGGCGTTATTTTGAATAAAATTACTTTATTTTGGATGGATCGATTTAAAGATATTATCCCCAACCATCTCATTGAAAGTGATGTGCGCAATTTCCCAGAAGCCTTACAGCCTTGGAAAGAAGAGCTGGAAGGGCGTTCTGTTTTAGTGAAAAAAGCAAAGCCTTTACCGGTAGAATGTATTGTGCGTGGCTGTATAACAGGATCTGGCTGGAAAGATTATAAAGCCACCGGCTCCGTATGTGGCTACGAGCTTCCTGCTGATATGAAGGAATCTGCCAAAATAGAACCTGCTATTTTTACTCCTTCCACCAAGGCAGAATTGGGCGAGCATGATGAAAATATCACTGTAGCTCAAGCTACAGCTTTGCTTGGCGAAGAAGTGGCAAAGAAAGTGCAAGAAGTTTCTTTGCGTATTTTTGAAGCAGGGCGCCAATATGCCGCCACTCGTGGTATTCTTATGGCTGATACAAAATTTGAGTTTGGTATGGTGCATGGTGAGCTTGTGCTCATTGACGAAGTTATGACACCAGATTCTTCGCGTTTTTGGCCGGCAGATCAATATGAAGAAGGGCGCGCTCAACCAAGCTTTGACAAACAATATTTGCGCGATTGGCTTGCAGCTCAACCTTGGGATAAAACACCTCCGCCTCCCACCTTGCCTCAAGATGTTATTGACGCCACCGCTGGGCGTTATGCCGAAGCATATAAAATTCTTACCGGAAAGTCCTTTGACGCAGAATAAGGAGAGAGTATGTTATTACAAGGAAAACGAGCACTTATTTTAGGTGTAGCTAATAATAAAAGTATAGCCTATGGTGTGGCCCAATCTTTTAAAGAACAAGGGGCCCGATTGGCATTTTCTTATGTGGGCGAAGCCATTAAAAAACGTGTGGATCCCATTAGCGAAGAATTTGGCGGTGAATTCACCGTAGCTCTAGATGTTTGTAGCGATGCACAAATTGCAGAAGCTGCACAATTTGTTAAAGAGCAATGGGGTGGCGTAGATATTTTGGTGCATTCTGTGGCTTTTGCCAATCGCGAAGACTTACAAGGACGCTTTGTAGATACAGGACGTGATGGTTATGCTTTGGCTCAAGAAGTGTCTTCCTACTCTTTAACAGCCGTATGTAAAGCCTTTGAACCTTTATTCACTGATGGCGCCTCTGTGATTACCATGACTTATAATGGCTCACAAAGAGTATTGCCCGGCTATAATGTTATGGGTGTTGCTAAGGCCGGATTAGAAGCTTCAGTACGCTATTTAGCGGTGGATTTAGGTGTTAACAATGTGCGCATTAATGCCATTAGCGCAGGCCCCATTAAAACATTGGCTGCTTCTGCCGTGGCTAGCTTAAAAAACTTTTTTTCGCATATTGATGAACATGCTCCATTACGTCGCAATGTTACCACCACTGATGTGGGCGGTGCTGCCGTATTCTTGGGCTCAGACCTTTCAGCCGCGGTTACAGGGCAAATTTTATATGTGGACAGCGGCTATAATATTATGGGAATTTAATTTTCATAAATAAAGCTCATTCTTTGCAGACTTTTTCTTCAAGGAATGAATTTTTTGCAAAAAGCACTTGCCCAAAAGCAGTGCTTTTTTTATTATACAGAATGTCTCATGAAAAGTTATAGTAGAATAAATTTTGGCATTATATAAACCCGAACCCTTAGGAGGAAAAGTATGAAAAGAAGGCATTTTCTAGGTTGTTTGGCCATTATTCTAAGCTTTTTTCTTTGCATGCCAAATGCAGCAGAGGCAAAAAACAGAAAGTTAACCTTTGTCAACCATGCTCCTTTTGCAATTTATGTGGTTATAACTTACCAAGCCCCAGATAAAGACTGGATAGTGCATGGTTGGTGGAAGGTAAATGCAAATGGGCGTAGAAGTCTTAATTTTAATATCCGTTCTAGCAACATATATCTATTTGCAGAAGGTAATAAAAGAAGAACATCTTGGACCGGTAAATCGAACGATAGTAGAGACAGAAGCTTTACTGTGGTGTCTGAAGGTTTTAAAGTGAATCATCCTAATATTCCCAGAGGTTCTGACCGCAGAAAATTACGTTTTAACCAGGTGGATATAGGAGATCACACGAACTATACATATAATTTCTACTATAATAGATAGTAGTTTTAATTTATACATATTAATTTTTTTATTTACTAAAACCTCTGCCACAATTTGAGTGCGCAGAGGTTTTTTTACTTTCTTTAGTTAAGGAGCTTGCATAGTTATTTTTAAATTCTGCACAATTCAAAAGGCATGGATTGCCACTTCGCTGCACTTCTCGCAATGATTTAATATTACAACGAAAGTCATTGCGAGCGAAGCGAAGCAATCCATGTATTTCAGCAATTTTAAGAATTGTGCAGGACTCTCTCTTAAAGAACAAAAAATCTATTAAATCAGCGTTTCCTTAAATAAATTTTGGGCATAAATGTAAAATAAAACATAACTAAACAAATTGTATGCGTAGAGAAAAAGAGAAAAAAATCAATTACTTAACAGGAAATAAAAACTCCTTTATTCTTGATTTTTAGTAACATTGACTGACGATAAAGCTTTAAAAGCCACCACATAATGAATTGTGAAGGAGTCTTTAGTTGACAGAAGTACAAAAGTGATTGAAAATGTAGGGCTTCACATGTTTTTTTAATGAATTGAAGTTTTTACTCCGTATAAGGTATCTATATATGATTGTTGGAATTCGTTTTCGCCCCAATGGGCAGCTGTATTTTTTTTCCGCTGAAATGCCTTTATCTGAAGGCAATGCCGTTATTGTGGAAACAGAACAAGGTATTGGTTTTGGGCATGTAGACATTTTACGCGATACCTTGCCCGCCGATATGCAAAATATGACGTTATCCCCTGTTTTGCGCATAGCCTCGGCAGAAGATTGTCAAATGGCACAAGATAATAGCCAAATGACCAAGGAGGCTTTTAGCTACTGCAAACAATGCATTGCCGAACGCGAATTGGACATGAAGTTGGTTGATGTAGAAATTTTCTTTGATCGCAGTAAATTTATTTTTTATTTTACCGCGCCATTGCGCATAGATTTTCGTGAATTGGTTAAAGATTTAGTGCGCGAATACCGTACCCGCATTGAATTGCGGCAAATTGGCGTTCGCCATGAAACGCAAATGGTAGGCGCTGTGGGCTCTTGTGGCATGGTATGTTGTTGTAGACGCTATTTACGCAAATTTGCTCCTGTAACCATACGCATGGCCAAAGAGCAAAGTCTTTTTTTAAACCCCGTTAAAATATCTGGTATTTGTGGAAGATTACTTTGTTGTTTATCTTTTGAGCAAGAAAATTACGATAACTTTCATAACCAATGCCCCAAGCTTGGTAAAAGATATCAAACTACTCAAGGTCCCATGAAAGTATTGCGTTCTAATATGTTTCGTAATGCAGTGGTGGTGCTTAATGAAAATAATGAAGAAATTGAAATAACCTTAGAAGATTGGCAAGCAATTAATCCGCGTCGCCCAGAGGCGATACAAGCGGGGGGGCAACAGCAAAAACCCTCTAAGAAAAATACGCCGCAAGGGGATGGCCTTTTGGTGGTCACCATGGATAACTTAGAGGATGACGCTTTTGCTTATACAGAAGACCCTTATAGTCCTGCCATAAAGAAACCTTTAGATTTAGAGCATATTGTCGATGTAGATGAAGAAAGTGATGCTGAAAAAAATCATAAGGGGCAGGGGCAAAAAAAAGGGGCGCATTCGCAGGATAGAGGCAAAGGCGGAGGGAAGCGAAAGCAACAAAAATCTAGCGCTAAAACAGGCAAAAACTTTGACACAGAACAACATGTTCAAGCAAATCACAACGTTTTAGCAAAAGCTCATGCCACCCAAGAGCAAGGTGAGCAAATAGATGTGGCTAAACAACAGGATCAGGGCGGTATTTTTGGCTTAGCCCCTAAGAAAAATAAGTAAAATCAGAAGAAAAAGGAATATATTGTGTCATCATTTTATATTACTACCCCCATTTATTATGTGAATGCAAAACCGCATCTTGGACACGCATATACCACCATTGTGGCAGACACTTTAGCCCGTTTTCATCGCAGTCTTGGTAAAAAAAGCTTATTTTTGACAGGCACTGATGAACATGGAGATAAAATTGTGCAAGCTGCTGAAAAAGCAGGGCTTGAGCCGCAAACCTTTGTGGACGGCATAAGCGGTCAATTTCAACAGCTATGGCAAGATTTGCACATTGAAAATGACAAGTTTATTCGCACCACGGATCCCAAGCATAAAGCCTGTGTGCAAAAGTTTATGCAAAAAGTCTATGATGCAGGAGATATATATTTTGGCGAATTTGGCGGACATTATTGCTATGGCTGTGAACGTTTTTATACAGAAAAAGAGTTAGAAAATGGCCTTTGTCCACAGCATTTGAATAAGCCAGAATTCATTAGCGAGAAAAATTATTTTTTCCGCATGTCTAAATATCTTCCTTGGTTAAAGGAGCATATTGAAGCTAATCCTGATTTTATTCGTCCTGAGCGCTATAAAAATGAAGTGCTTGCGATGATTGAAAGTGGCGCCCTTGAAGATTTATGTATTTCTCGCCCTAAAAGCCGTCTTACTTGGGGTATTGAATTGCCCTTTGATACGGATTACGTCTGCTATGTGTGGTTTGACGCGTTAATTAACTATATCAGCGCTGTAGACTGGCCTGAAAGCGAAGATTATGCGCATTACTGGCCTGCAGAGCATCTTGTTGCCAAGGATATTTTAAAACCTCATGCTATTTTTTGGCCTACCATGCTTAAAGCGGCCGATTTGCCCATATACAAGCACCTGAATGTGCATGGCTATTGGTTGGTTAGAGATACCAAAATGTCAAAATCTTTGGGTAATGTGGTAGATCCTTTAGAAACCAGTCGTCGTTATGGGTTGGATGCTTTTCGCTATTTTTTGTTGCGTGAAATGCACTTTGGTTCCGATGCTTCCATCACCGAAGAAGCCATGATCACGCGTATTAATGCCGATCTTGCCAATGACTTAGGTAATCTTTTTAGTCGCGTGCTATCCATGAATGCTAAATATTTTAATGGTATGGTTCCTAAACCTTTGCACGAAACAGAAGATGACGCTGTGGTACGCCAAGCTGCCAGCGATGCTTTACAAAATTACATACAATTATTTTCTTGTGTGC